>JAEZBH010000481.1 GCA_023427285.1 Pseudomonadota bacterium | reverse complement strand
AATTCCTTAAGCATTGGCCAAGCCCCCAAGGGAAAAATACAAACTACATATTAACCAGCGCTGCAGGGATCTGCCAGGGTTTATAATTGGCTAGTAACAATGGTAGATCGCTGGGGGATGGCGCTGGCGGTTAGCCGCCGCTGCGAATCTCGGCAATGCCGAGGCGGGCCAGTTCGTCCGCCCGCTCGTTCTCCGGATGGCCGGAGTGGCCCTTGACCCACTTCCACTCGACTTCGTGCTGACGGGTGGCATCCTGAAGCTCCTGCCACAGCTCGGCATTCTTCACCGGCTTCTTGTCGGCGGTTTTCCAGCCGTTGCGCTGCCAGTTGAACATCCACTTGGTGATGCCGTCGCGCACGTAAACGCTGTCGGTGGTCAGGGTCACATGGCAGGGCTTCTTGAGCGCGCGCAGCGCCTCGATGGCGGCCATGAGCTCCATGCGGTTGTTGGTGGTGTGGGCCTCGCCGCCGTGGATTTCCTTGGTGTTCGATCCGGCGCGCAGGATCGCGCCCCAGCCGCCGGGGCCGGGGTTGCCCGAACAGGCGCCATCGGTGAAGATTTCAACGCGGGGCTTGTCGCTCATGGGTCAGGCCGCCGCGAACAGGCGGTCGGCTTGCGCCTGGAAGAAGGCGAGGCGGCGGGCATAGGCCAGCGGGTCCTTGCGGGTCACGATCGCATCGGCAGGCGTGTTCAGCCAGTCATAGGCGCGGGTGAGCAGGAAGCGCAGGGACGCGCCCTGGCACAGCAGCGGCAGGGCTGCACGCTCGGCAGGCTCAAGCGGGCGCACGCTCTCGTATCCGGCGAGGAACGCCTCGGTCAGATCGGCGCGGTATTCGGTGCCGTCCGCGCTGAAGCACCATGCGTTCAGGCACACGGCCACGTCATAGGCCCAGGCGTCGTTGGCGGCGAAGTAGAAGTCGATAAGGCCGGTCACGTCCGTATCGAGCACCAGAACGTTGTCGGGGAACAGATCGGCATGGATCGGGCCGGAGGGCAGGTTCTTCGGCCACGCCGCGCTGATATCTGCAAGAGCGTTGTCGATCTGGGCGCGCAGGCCCGGCGCAATGGAATCTGCATCTGCCCGGACAGCCCCGGCGAGTTTGCGCCAGCCGTCAACCGACAGATCGTTCGGGCGGGAGAGGGGGAAGCTGGCCGCAGCCTGATGCAGCTTCGCCAGCGCCGCGCCGACCGAGCGGCAGTGCTCGGGCAGGGGCTCATTGAGCGAGACGCCCTTCAGGAATTCGATAAGGCAGGCGGGGCGGCCCGCCAGCGTGTGCAGCGTCTCGCCCCGACGGTTCGGGATCGGGCGCGGCACGGGCAGGTGCGCGTCCGCCAGATGGCCGGTGAGGCCAAGGAAGTAGGGCAGGTCCTCAACCCTCACGCGCTTTTCGTAAAGGGTGAGGATGTAGCGGCCCTGCTCGGTCTCGATCAGGTAGTTGCTGTTCTCAACGCCCTCGGCAATGCCCTTGGCGCTCAGCAGATGGCCGATGTCGAAGTCCGCCAGAAAGGCTTCCAGCATTTCGGTCGGAACATGGGTATAGACTGCCACGGCCCCCTCTTTCGTTCAGCTTGCGTGGTTGGGTGAGTTGCTTGCCGGGCGCCGTTCAGGCCGTGAGTGCGCGCGGCAGCTTGAACTCGACGTCTTCGGTGGTGGTGGTGACGTGCTCGATGTCGAGCGTGTAGCGCTCGCGCAGCGCCGCTGTCACTTCCTCGACCAGCACTTCAGGTGCAGAGGCCCCGGCGGTAATGCCGATGCAGGAGACGCCCTCCAGCCAGGCCCAGTCGATGTCGGTTGCGCGCTGCACCAGATGGGCCTGCGCACCGCACCGCTCCGCCACCTCAACAAGACGCAGGGAATTGGAGGAGTTGGGCGCGCCGATCACCAGCACCAGCTGCGCCTTGTCCGCAATCGCCTTCACCGCATCCTGACGGTTGGTGGTGGCGTAGCAGATGTCTTCCTTCTTCGGAGACTCCAGCGCCGGGAACCGCTCGCGCAGAACCGCAACGATACCCGCCGTGTCATCCACCGACAGGGTGGTCTGGGTGATGTAGGCAAGGTTGCTCGGGTCGGCGACCGTGATGGTGCGGGCGTCCTCGGCGGTCTCGATCAGCGAGATCGCGCCTTCATCGAGCTGGCCCATGGTGCCGATCACCTCCGGGTGCCCGGCATGGCCGATCATGAGAATGTGGCGGCCCTGAGCGGCGTGGCGCTCGGCTTCGCGGTGGACCTTGGAGACCAGCGGGCAGGTGGCATCCACATAGAGCATCTGGCGGCGCTCGGCCTCGGCAGGCACGGACTTGGGCACGCCATGGGCCGAGAAAATGACGGGCGCGCCTTCGGGCACCTCGTCAAGTTCGTCAACGAATACCGCCCCTTTGGCCTGAAGCGTTTCGACCACGAAGCGGTTGTGTACGATTTCGTGGCGCACATAAACCGGCGCACCGAAGCGCTCGATGGCGATTTCCACAATCTTGATGGCGCGGTCGACACCGGCGCAAAAACCGCGCGGATTGGCAACCAGAAGGGAGAGGGCGGGTCGTGTCATGGCCTGGAAGCTATAGCGGCAAAGCGGATCAAAAAAAACGGGCGAATTGGGAAGGAGCCGCAGAAAGGGTGGGGAGTGCAAAAGTGTGTCGAAGTTAATTGTTACGTCAACCGATCGTTTACCTTTTTAGTCTATTCCGTTTTGCTGTGAGGGCCGAGCACCCGGTTAATAGCAACAAACCATGCGGCCCTGGACGAGAAACAAAAAAGAGTTTTCAGGAAGGGCTGTTTGACGATGTTGGTTAAGTTTGCACGCAAAATGACCGGTGCCATGATTGCTGCGGCAATCGTTGCTGGCGCATCCGCTCCGGCGATGGCGCAGGATGCCGGTTGGCAGCGCCAGGTCGCCAAACTCATTTCGGAAAACTTCAGCTATCCGCGTTCGGCGCAGGTGCGCGGCGAGGAAGGCACCGCAAAGGTTAAGGTGTCGATGGACACCAGCGGCCGAATCACCGGTGTGCAGCTCGTTGAACCGACCGGTTCCGATATTCTGAACCGCGAAGCCGAGAAGATTATGAACAAGATCGGCAGCTTCCCGCCGCCGCCGGCTGGCGTGAACAGCCTGGTCATTCCGATCAGCTGGAAGCTCAGCTAAGCAATTTCAGCGTTTGCGCTGAGGTTTCGTGAGCCGTTCGACGCCTGTCGTCGAGCGGCTCGCTTGCGTCTGGAGCGAGGCGCGCCTACTGTGCGGGCCGTATCGAAAGGCTGGAGAGTTGCGCGTGGGCAATGAAGTGAAGGCTGGCAAGAAAATGACTGCTGTGACGAACCTGCGCCGTGCGATGGGCATCATCGGCTCCGGCAAGATGATGGGCCTGGCTGCGGTGGCGGCTCCGCTGCTGCTGGCGGGCTGCTCTTCCAACCCGCTTCAGGTGACCCGCACCCTCTGCCCGGCAGCCGCCGTGCCGCAGCACGCCGGGACCCTGACCTTCTTCTCGCCTGCCAACAGCCGCTCTGCGGATTCGGTGGTGGCGACGGCCAGCATTTTCGACCTGACCAACCAGTGCAACGACGGCGGCAACAAGGTTGCCAGCAACCTGCGCTTCACCATTGGCGCGCAGCGGCCAAATGCGGCGGCTGAGCAGACCATTACCGTTCCCTATTTCGTGGCGGTGGTGAAGGAAGGCGAGACCCTGCTCTCCAAGCAGGTGTATGAGGCGACCCTGACCTTCCCGGCAGGTTCGGCGCGTGCCGAGGCCGTGCAGACGGTTCAGGCCGTTGTTGACCGCGCCGAGGCGCTGGCGGCGGCAGGCCCCGCACCGGGCAGCGAGAAGAAGAAGCGCAAGCGCGGCGAGATGGCCGAGCCGGAAGACCTGTTCTTCGACGCCAAGCCCAAGGCGAGCGGCTTTGAGATTCTGGTCGGTTTCCAGCTGACCGACGCGCAGGTTCATTACAACATCACGCAATAGAACAGTTAATCTAGCACTGGTCAGCCGACAAATGGTTGACTTGGCGTCTGCGACTCATAGGGTGAGCGAGCTGCGGATCATATCCGACACCAGCGCGGGAGAGGCCGCGGCGATTTTCCTGAAAAGGTGATCACCCGGCGCCGAAGGAGCAACCGCCCCGGAATCTCTCAGGCTAAAGGACCGCGTTGGTGAACAGCACTCTGGAAAGCATCTGCCGGTTTTGATCGGCAGGTCACCGAAGGGGTAAGTGGCGGTCGTCCAACCATCGCCACGAAAGCTCTCAGGTTCCGTGACAGAGGGGGCAGGAGCGTCCAGATTTTGGGCGTGTTGTCACGGAGACTCTTGCTATGGCCGATGCGCCAGAGACACTTTTGCATACCCCGCTTTATGATCTTCACGTGTCGCTTGGCGCGCGCATGGTGCCGTTTGCCGGCTATGCCATGCCGGTGCAGTACCCGAGCGGCATCATGACCGAGCACAAGTGGACCCGCGAGAATGCGGGTCTGTTCGACGTCTCGCACATGGGCCAGGTCGTGCTGACCGGCGAGGGCGCAGACGCTGCCCTTGAGACCATCGTTCCGGGCGAGGTTCTGGCGTTGCAGCCGGGCAAGATGCGCTATTCCATGCTGCTGAACGAGACGGGCGGCGTGCTGGACGATCTGATGATTACGCGGCGCGACGCTGATCTTTATGTGGTCGTCAACGGCGCGTGCAAGCACGGCGACATTGCCCACATGCGCGCCCAGCTTGAGCCCAAGGGCGTCAAGGTTACCTATCGGGATGATCTGGCGCTGCTGGCGTTGCAGGGACCCAAGGCGGTCGATGCGCTGTCGCGTCTTGTGCCGGGCGTTGAGAGCCTTACCTTTATGACGGCACGCGCCTTCACGTGGGAGGGCGTGGACCTGTGGGTCTCCCGCGCCGGTTATACCGGTGAAGACGGCTTCGAGATCTCCCTGCCGGGCGACAAGGCGGGAGCCTTTGCTCAGGCGCTGCTCGACCAGCCGGAAGTTGAGCCGATCGGCCTTGGTGCGCGGGACAGCCTGCGCCTTGAAGCGGGCCTGCCGCTCTATGGCCATGACCTGAATACGGAAATTTCGCCGATCGAGGCCGGTCTTGGCTTTGCCATTTCCAAGCGCCGCAAGGCAGAGGGCGGTTTCATCGGCGCTGAGGTGGTGCTTGGCCAGATTCTGAACGGAGTCGACCGCAAGCGCGTCGGCTTCAAGGTCGATGGCCGCCAGCCCGCCCGCGAAGGCGCGCAGGTGGTGACCGAGGATGGCCGCGTGATCGGCGTTGTCACAAGCGGCGGCTTTGCCCCGACGGTGGAAGCCCCCATCGGCATGGCGTTCGTGGAGAAGGACTTCTCCGCCGACGGTGCGCAAATTTTCATCGACGTGCGCGGGCGCAAGCTGCCTGCAACGGTGGTGCCGATGCCGTTCGTGCCGCACCGCTACGTTCGGACCTCAAAATAACAGCCATTTGGCAATCAACCGGCTTCAAGCCAGCAGGGATAAGGTTTCATGACCGTTTATTTCACCAAGGATCACGAGTGGGTGCGGGTTGAAGGCGACACCGGCACCATTGGCATTTCCGAATACGCACAGGGCCAGCTGGGCGACGTGGTGTTCGTGGAGCTGCCGGAAATTGGCCGCACCGTCGCACAGGGCGACGAGCTGGCGGTTGTCGAGTCCGTGAAGGCGGCCTCGGAAGTCTATGCCCCGGTTTCGGGCGAAGTCGTGGAAGCCAACGAGGCGCTGAACGACGACCCGAGCCTGGTGAACAGCGGTGCGGAAGGCGACGGCTGGTTTGCCCGCGTGCGCCTCTCCGACACGGCGGAACTGGAAGGTCTCATGGATGAGGCGGCCTACAAGGATTACGTGGCCAGCCTCGCCTGACCGTTAGAATCGAGGATTCGGGATGCGTTACCTGCCCCATATGGATGCTGACCGCCAGTCGATGCTGGCGGACATCGGCGTCGAGCATATCGACGAGCTGTTCCGGGACGTACCGGCTGAGGCTCTGTTGTCGGAACCCGTCACGTCGCTGCCGAACCATGCGACCGAGCTTGAGGTGGAGCGCACGCTCTCCCGCATGGCCGGACGCAACACCCCGGCAAGCGCGGTGCCGTTCTTCATCGGCTGCGGTGCCTACAAGCACCACGTGCCCGCAAGCGTGGATCACCTGATCCAGCGCGGCGAGTTCCTGACCAGCTACACGCCGTATCAGCCGGAAATCGCACAGGGCACGCTTCAGTACCTGTTCGAGTTCCAGACGCAGGTGGCGCGCCTGACCGGCATGGAGGTGGCCAACGCCTCCATGTACGACGGCTCGACCGCAACCACCGAGGCCATCTTCATGGCCCGCCGCATCACCCGCCGGAAGAAGGCGCTGATCTCGGCTGGCGTTCACCCGCACTACGTTGACGTTGCCAAGGCGCTGGCCAAGGTGACGGGCGATGAGCTGGTGATCGGTACGCCGGAACTGACGAACGGCAAGCCGGGCGGCGACTATGAGGCGCTGCTCGCCCAGATCGACAAGACGACCTCTTGCGTTGTCGTGCAGAACCCGAACCTGTTCGGCTATGCGGCTGACCTGTCGGAGCTGGCAGAGGCCTGTCACGCCAACGGCGCGCTGCTGATCGTCGTGGTGACCGAAGTCGTCTCGCTCGGCCTCATGAAGTCTCCGGGCGAAATGGGCGCGGACATCGTTGTGGGCGAGGGCCAGTCCATCGGCAACGGCCTCAACTATGGCGGTCCGTACCTCGGCCTGTTCGCCTGCCGCGAGAAGTTCGTGCGCCAGATGCCGGGCCGCCTGTGCGGTGAAACCGTGTATGCGGATGGCCGCCGTGGCTACGTGCTGACGCTCTCCACCCGCGAGCAGCACATCCGCCGCGAGAAGGCGACCTCGAACATCTGCACCAACTCTGGCCTGTGCGCTCTGGCGTTCACCATCCACCTGAGCTTGCTCGGCGAGGCGGGTCTGCGCCAGCTGGCAGAGTTCAACCACGCCCGCGCAGTGCAGGCCGCCGAGCGTCTGGCCAAGGTGCCGGGCGTTGAGGTGCTGAACGACGCCTTCTTCAACGAGTTCACCATCCGCTTGTCCAAACCCTCGCGCGATGTGGTGCGGGAGCTGGGCAATCGCGACATCCTCGCCGGTGTGGCGCTGAGCCGCCTCTACCCGACCGAGACGGCGCTGCACGATGGCGTGGTGCTGGCCGTGACCGAAATCGTTACCGAATCCGACATCGAGGCGCTGGCAAAGGGCCTTGAGGAGGTGCTGTCATGCTGAACCGTCAAGGACGCCCGACCGGAACCGGCGAAGGCGCAGTGGCCGAAGGTTTCACCACCTTCACCGGCCATAAGGGTCTGGACCTCAACGAGCCGCTGATCTTCGAGATTGGCCGCGGCGACCGCACCGGCGTTGACGTGCCGGAAGCGCCCAAGGTGGCCTCGCGCCTCGGCGGGCTGGAGCGTGAAGCGCCGATCGGCCTGCCGGGTCTCTCAGAGCCGGAAGCCGTGCGCCACTACACGCGCCTCAGCCGCAAGAATTACGCCATCGACATGGGCCTGTTCCCGCTGGGTTCGTGCACCATGAAGCACAACCCGCGCCTGAATGAGAAGATGGCCCGTCTGCCGGGCTTCTCCGACATTCACCCGCTGCAACCGCAAGACACGGTGCAGGGCGCGCTGGAGCTGATCGATACGGTGGCTCACTGGCTGATGGAACTGACGGGTATGCCCGCCGTCGCCATGTCGCCGAAGGCTGGCGCGCACGGCGAGCTGTGCGGCCTGCTTGCCATCCGCGCCGCTCTGGAAGCGCGCGGCGATGCCCGCGAGGTGGTGCTGGTGCCGGAATCGGCCCACGGCACCAACCCGGCAACCGCTGCGTTCTGCGGCTACCGCGTTGAGGAAATTCCCGCAACCGCCAATGGCCGCGTGGATTTCGAGGCGCTGAAGGCGCGGCTGGGTCCGGACGTGGCGGCGATCATGCTGACCAATCCGAACACCTGCGGCCTGTTCGAGCCGGACATCATCAAGATCGCCGAGGCCGTGCATGCGGTGGGCGCGTTCTTCTACTGCGACGGCGCGAACTTCAACGCCATCGTCGGCAAGGTGCGCCCCGGCGACCTTGGCGTTGATGCCATGCACATCAACCTGCACAAGACCTTCTCCACCCCGCACGGCGGCGGTGGTCCGGGTTCGGGTCCGGTGGTGTTCTCCGAAGCGCTGGCTCCGTTTGCGCCGCTGCCCTACGTCAAGAAGACGGACGAGCGGTTCGAGCTGGTTGAGCACCTTGAAGAGGGTGACCAGAGCTTCGGCCGCATGGTCGCCTTCCACGGTCAGATGGGCATGTTCGTTAGGGCTGCCAGCTACATGCTGAGCCACGGCGCGGACGGCCTGCGTCAGGCAGCGGAAGACGCGGTGCTGAACGCCAACTACATCATGGCCAAGCTGAAGGACGTGATGACCCCGGCGTTCGAGGGTCCGTGCATGCACGAAGCCCTGTTCGACGATCGCTTCCTGAAGGACACGGGCGTGACCACGCTCGACTTCGCCAAGGCGATGATCGACGAGGGCTATCACCCGATGACCATGTACTTCCCGCTGGTGGTGCACGGCGCGATGCTGATCGAGCCGACGGAAACCGAAAGCCGCGCCTCGCTCGATGAGTTCATCGGCGCGCTGCGCTCGCTGGCGCAGGCCGCCAAGGCCGGAGACAAGGAGCGCTTCACGGCGGCTCCGCACTTCGCGCCGGTCAAGCGTCTGGACGAAACCCGCGCTGCCCGCCAGCCGGTGCTGTCCTACAAGGCACCCGCCGCTGCGGGCGATGCAACGACTTCGGTCGCTGCCGAGTAAGGCGCTGTCGGAGCTGAGA
>JAEZBH010000401.1 GCA_023427285.1 Pseudomonadota bacterium | reverse complement strand
AATGTCATTCTGAATGGTGCCCGAGAGCTTGTCCTGAGACACGCCCTGTTCTTCAGCCGCCACGATGTAGAACGCAAGGCACGGAATGACTGCGCCGTTCATCGTCATCGAGACCGACATCTTGTCGAGCGGAATGCCGTCGAACAGGATCTTCATGTCTTCGATGGAATCGATCGCCACACCGGCCTTGCCGACATCGCCCACCACGCGCGGGTGGTCGCTGTCGTAACCGCGGTGGGTGGCAAGGTCGAACGCAACCGACAGGCCCATCTGGCCGGCGGCCAGATTGCGCTTGTAGAACGCGTTGGAGTCTTCAGCCGTCGAGAAGCCCGCGTACTGACGCACCGTCCAGGGACGGTTGGCGTACATGGTCGCGCGCACGCCGCGGGTGAAGGGGAACATGCCGGGGAGGGTTTCCTCGACGTTCGCCACGTCTTCCCTGGTGTACAGAGGCTTTACCGCGATGCCCTCCGGGGTGTCCCAGGTCAGGCTGTCGAGCGGGGTGTCCTTCAGTTCCTTCTGGGCGAGCTGTTCCCAGTCTTTTACCGTCTTCTCGGTCATTAGTGGGCTCCCTTCGGAGTTTCCATCAGTTCGACGAGCACGCCGCCCATGTTCTTCGGGTGCACGAAAATCACCGGGGTGCCGTGCGCGCCGATGCGCGGCGCGCCCAGAACCTTGGCGCCCTTGGCTTCCATGTCAGCCGCTGCCGCGTGGATGTCCTCCACCTCGAAGCAGACGTGGTGCTGGCCGCCCAGCGGGTTCTTCTCAAGGAACTTGTGGATCGGCGAGGCCTCGCCATACGGCTCGATCAGCTCGATCTGGCTGTTCGGCGTATCGACAAAGCACACCCACACGCCCTGTTCGGGCAGGGCGAACTTGTCGTGGATCTTCGTTGCGCCCAACAGGTCGCGGTAGATCTTCACGCTCTCGTCGATCGAGGGCGTTGCGATGCCAACGTGGTTCAAACGACCAATCATCGGGTCTCTCCTCAGCTTGGCCGCGCTTACAGCGGAATGTTGTCGTGCTTCTTCCACGGGTTCTCGAGCTGCTTGTTACGCAGCTTGCGCAGGCCGATGGCGATGCGGCGACGCGTGGAGTGCGGCATGATCACTTCGTCGATGAAGCCCTTGGAGGCGGCGACGAACGGGTTGGCGAAGCGCTCTTCGTATTCCTTGGTGCGCTCGGCGATCTTCTCGGCATCGCCGATGTCCTTGCGGAAGATGATCTCGACCGCGCCCTTGGCGCCCATCACCGCGATTTCAGCGGTCGGCCAGGCGTAGTTCAGGTCGCCGCGCAGGTGCTTGGAGGCCATAACGTCATACGCGCCGCCGTAAGCCTTGCGGGTGATGACGGTGATCTTCGGCACGGTGGCTTCAGCGTAAGCGAACAGCAGCTTTGCGCCGTGCTTGATGATGCCGTTGTGCTCTTGAGCGACGCCCGGCAGGAAGCCCGGCACGTCCACCAGCGTCACGATGGGGATGTTGAACGCATCGCAGAAGCGCACGAAGCGGGCGGCCTTCTTCGACGAGTTGATGTCGAGGCAGCCTGCCAGAACCATCGGCTGGTTGGCGACGAAGCCGACGGTGCGGCCCTCGACGCGGCCGAAGCCGATGACGATGTTGCCGGCGTGGTTCGGCTGAAGCTCGAAGAAATCGCCCTCGTCGCAAACCTTAACGATCAGCTCCTTGATGTCGTAGGGCTTGTTCGGGTTCGGCGGGACCAGGGTGTCGAGCGACATCTCGATGCGCTCGCCGTCGTCGGAGGTCGGGCGGAACGGCACTTCCTCGCGGTTGTTCAGCGGCAGGAAGTCGAAGAAGCGGCGGATCTGGTTGATCGCCTCAACGTCGTTCTCGAACGCAAGGTCGGCAACGCCGGACTTGGCGGTGTGGGTGGAGGCGCCGCCCAGCTCTTCCTGCGTCACGACTTCGGCGGTGACGGTCTTCACCACGTCAGGGCCGGTGACGAACATGTAGGAGCTGTCCTTCACCATGAAGATGAAGTCGGTAATGGCGGGCGAGTACACCGCGCCGCCCGCGCACGGGCCCATGATGACCGACAGCTGCGGAATGACGCCCGAGGCCAGCACGTTGCGCTGGAACACTTCCGCGTAACCGGCCAGCGAGGCGACGCCTTCCTGAATGCGGGCGCCGCCCGAGTCATTCAGGCCAATGACCGGCGCGCCGACCTTCATGGCCATGTCCATGATCTTGCAGATCTTCTGCGCGTGGCGCTCGGAGAGCGAGCCGCCGAACACGGTGAAGTCCTGCGAGAAGACGTAAACCAGGCGGCCGTTGATGGTGCCCGAGCCGGTGACGACGCCGTCGCCCGGAATCTTCTGCTCGGCCATGCCGAAGTCGATGCAGTTGTGCTCGACGTACATATCGACTTCTTCGAAGCTGCCGGGGTCGAGCAGCAGGTCGATACGTTCACGTGCCGTCAGACGGCCTTTGGCGTGCTGGGCGTCAATGCGCTTCTGACCGCCTCCAAGACGGGCTGCTGCGCGGCGGCGTTCCAGTTCCTCGATAATCTCTGGCATGGTCTAAATCCGGCCTCTTGAGCTTTTACTGCTTGAGCTTTGAACTGCCGGCCCCAGGCGGGAGATGCCGTGCTGCATTCCCCACACTGCGAACGACGGTACACAATTTGCGGGTTTCGATAGCCTCAGTTGACGATCGTTGGCACCCAAAAACTGGCCAAGTTGTGAAACATGACTTATGCTAATTTGCAAGATGGCATTTTGCTAAGGTGGGCTGAAGTGGGGCGGGCAGACAAGATTTTCGCGGGCAGCCGATTGCGGGCAGTGCGGGAGCGGCAGGGGCTGGCACAGGGCGCGTTCGCGGCGCGGCTGGGGGTCTCGGTGAGCTACCTCAGCCAGATGGAAACCGACGTGCGTCCCATTACGGTGGCGGTTTTACTTGCTTTGGGCCGGGAGTTCGCGGTTGACCTGTCGGAGTTCGCGCAGGACGACGCCGCCCGTCTCGCCGCTGACCTGAGAGAGGCTCTGGCCGATCCTTTGTTCGCCGGGCAGGGGCTGGGGCTGCAAGAAATAAAACGAACGGTCGGTCAGTCTCCGGGGCTGGTCCGCAGTTTCACAATTTTGCATCAGGCCTATCGGCAACTCAATGACCGGCTGCAAACCATGGACGAGGCGATCTCGGTCAACCAGACCGAGGGCTACCTGTTGCCGTGGGAGGAAGTGCGCGATTATTTCCATTACCGCGACAATTATATCGGTGAGCTGGACGAGGCGGCAGAGCGGCTGGTGGAGCGGCTGAAGACGGTGCCGGAGGGGCCGCTGGGGGCGCAGCTTGAGCGGCTGCTGACCGAGCGCCACGGCATTACGGTGCGCTTGCGGGCCGCAGCGCCCGATGATCCGTCCATGCGCCGGTTCGACCCGGCCCGGCGCGAGGTCATCATCGATGCCCACCTGAGCCCTGAGAGCCGCAGCTTCCTTGTGGCGCACCAACTGGCGCTGGTGGAGTTCGCGCCGCTGATCGAGGACATTGCGGCAAATGCCACGCTGCGCACGGAAGATGCGCGCCAGATCTTGCGCGTGGGCCTTGCAAACTATGCGGCGGGCGCGCTGCTCATGCCTTATGGCCGGTTCATCGAGGCGGCGCGTGTGCTGCTGCACGATGTGGAGCAGCTTCAGCAGCAGTTCGGCACCAGTTTCGAGCAGGTGTGCCATCGCCTGTCGAACCTGCAACGGCCCGGTGCGCGGGGCGTGCCGTTCTTCTTCCTGCGCATGGATATGGCTGGCAACATCACCAAGCGCCACTCGGCAACGCGGCTTCAGTTCGCCCGCTATGGCGGCACCTGCCCGCTGTGGGTGGTGCATGAGGCGGTCGCCCTGCCGGGAGAGATAAAAGTGCAGCTGGCCGAAATGCCCGACGGCGTGCGCTATGTGACGATGGCGCGGGGCATCCTGAAGCAGTCCGGCAGCTTCCTGAAGCCCACCCGCCGGTACGTTGTCGCGCTGGGCTGCGAAATTTCCTACGCCTCGCAATTCATTTATGCCGCGCAGCTGGATATTGCGGGGCAGGCAACGCCCATTGGCGCGAGCTGCCGCATTTGCCCGCGCCCAAGCTGCGCCCAACGGGCGTTCCCGCCGGCTGACCGGCGCACACTCATCGACCTCCACAACCGGGACGTGGTGCCTTACGGATTCGAGTGAGGCGCTTGGGTCAGCCGGGCAGTTCGGCGCGAAACCGCCCCGGCCTTATGACACGGCAACGAGGCGCGGCTCGGCGGGTTGCACCCAGCTGACCGGGCCGCTTTCGCCCGGCGTGCGGGGAAACACTCCGAAGCGGCGGGGGTGCAGCAGCACGCGGCTTCCATTGGCGGGCCAGGGGCGCGTTGCCAAAGCGCCTTCCGAGACTTCCACGTCAAGCGGCTGGCGACGGCCCGGAATTTCCACCTCAAGCCGCACCAGACCGGCCAGCGTGCGGCAGGAGAGCACCACGCCCGGAATGGAATGGGCGCGATTGTCGCTCAATTCCAGATCGTGCGGGCGCACATAGAGACTGGCGGGCCCCTCGAAGTTAATGGGCTTGGCGGGTTGCAACCCGGTCTCGAACCCTTCCAGCAGCACATGGCCGCCCTTCACCTGGGCGCTGAGGACATTGGCCGAGCCAAGGAACCCGTACACGAACGGCGTGGCGGGTTCGGTGTAAACCTCGTCGGGCGTGCCGACCTGCGCGATCGCGCCGTCGTTGATGATAACCACCCGGTCGGCCAGCTCCAGCGCCTCTTCCTGATCGTGCGTCACGAACACGGTGGTGTGGCGGGTCTTGTCGTGTAGCGCCCGCAGCCAGCGGCGCAGGTCCTTGCGCACCTGTGCGTCCAAAGCGCCGAACGGCTCGTCCAGCAGCAGCAGGTTGGGGTCGATGGCCAGTGCGCGCGCCAGCGCCACGCGCTGCCGCTGACCGCCCGAAAGCTGGTTCGGGTAGCGCCCCTCAAGGCCGTCAAGCTGCACCAGCGAGAGCAGTTCCTCCACCTTGGCGGCAATCTGCTCGCGGCTTGGCCGCTGGGCGCGCGGGCGAACCCTGAGGCCGAAGGCGATGTTGTCGAATACGGTCATGTGGCGGAACAGGGCATAGTGCTGGAACACGAAGCCGATGTGCCGCTCCTGCACCGTTTTGTACGAGGCGTCTTCCCCGCCGAAGTGAACGGTGCCGCCCGTTGGCGTTTCAAGTCCTGCAATCAGGCGCAACAGCGTGGTCTTGCCGGAGCCGGAGGGGCCAAGCAGGGCGATCAGTTCTCCCGGCTGGATATCGAGGCTGAGACCGCGCAACACCTGCACGCCCCGGAATTCCTTGGTCAGGTTGTGAATAGAGACATCCATCGCTGTGCTCCTATGGGCGGCGAGCGGCCAGCTCCGCGCCGTGTCGCCATTCCAGCAGGCTCTTCAGACCCAGGGTCAGGAAGGCCAGGAGGGCAAGCAGACAGGCAACGGCGAAAGCAGCCACGAAGTTGTATTCATTATAGAGGATTTCAACGTGCAGGGGCATGGTGTTGGTGAAGCCGCGAATATGGCCAGACACCACCGAGACGGCTCCGAACTCACCCATGGCGCGGGCATTGCAGAGCAGCACGCCATAGAGCAGCCCCCAGCGGATGTTGGGCAGGGTGTCGTGCCAGTAGGTTTGCCAGCCGCTGGCCCCCAGCGACAGCGCGGCTTCTTCTTCCTTCGTGCCCTGTTCCTGCATCAACGGGATCAACTCCCGCGCAACGAAGGGCACGGTCACGAACATGGTGGCCATCACAATGCCGGGCACGGCGAAGATGATTTCGATGCCGTTTTCTGCCAGCCACTGTCCGAGCAGGCTGTGCGAGCCGAACAGCAGCACATAGACCAGCCCCGAGATGACCGGAGAGACCGAGAACGGCAGGTCGATGAGGGTGACGAGCACGCTCTTGCCCCGAAATTCGAATTTGGCGACGGCCCATGCCGCGGCCAGACCGAACACCGTGTTGAGCGGCACCGCTATGGCGGCAACCAGCAGGGTCAGGCGCATGGCGGCAAGCGCGTCAGGCTCGATGATGGCGGTCTCGAACCCTTCCCAGCCATGCCGGAAGGCTTCGGCGAACACGATGGCGAGCGGCAGGAACAGCAGCAGGGCAAGGAAGGCCAGCACCGCCAGAATAAGGGCGATACGGGTGGATTTGCGTTCCTGGGTGGAGGGCAGGGCGAGGCGGCCCGGCCGAGCGGTGGGGTTGATTGCCTCAGCCATGTCCGATCTTTCTGCGATTCCAGGCCTGAATGGCATTGATGAAGAACAGAATTGCGAAGGAGATCAGCAGCATGGCGATCGCAACGGCGGTTGCGCCCTCATAATCGAACTCCTCAAGCTTGATGACGATCAGCAGCGGCGCGATTTCGGAGACGTAAGGAATATTGCCCGCAATGAAGATAACCGAGCCGTATTCGCCAACAGCGCGCGCCAAAGCCAGCGCAAAGCCGGTCAGCAGCGCGGGCGTAACCGTTGGCAGAAGAATGCGGGTAATGGTTTGCCAGCGGGTGGCCCCAAGGGTTGCGGCGGCTTCCTCAAGCTCCTTGTCCAGCTCTTCCAGCACCGGCTGGACCGTGCGCACGACGAACGGCAGGCCGATGAAAATGAGAGCAATGACGATGCCGGTCGGGGTGTAGGCGACCTTTACTCCCAGCGGCTCCAGCAGGCTGCCGATCCAGCCGTTGGGCGCATAAAGGGTGGCCAGCGCAATGCCGGCAACGGCAGTGGGCAGGGCAAAGGGCAGATCGACCATCGCATCGATGATCCGGCGGCCGGGGAAGCTGTAGCGCACCAGAACCCAGGCGAGCAGCAGCCCCATCACGGCGTTGATGGCCGCTGCCACCAACGCCGTTACGAAGCTGAGG
>JAEZBH010000382.1 GCA_023427285.1 Pseudomonadota bacterium | reverse complement strand
AACTACAGTAGTGCCACACACCCAGCAGCCGTTCAAGGTTTTACTGGTAGGCAGGAAAGGAATTCCGTATGGTTGGTAAAGGATTTCGGATTGGCCGGTTGTATGGGATCAATATCCGCGTGGATTGGAGCTGGCTGGTGATCGTTATGATCATCACCTGGAACTTGACCACCGTGTTCGCCCGCCTGCACCCGGAATGGGGCGGCGGGCTGCGGATGGGCCTCTCGCTGGTTGCGGCGCTGTTGTTCTTCGCTTCGGTGCTGGCCCATGAGCTGGGCCACTCTGTTGTGGCGCGCGCCCATGGGCTGCCCGTGCGCAACATCACCCTGTTCCTGTTGGGCGGGGTGGCAAACATACAGCGCGAACCGCCTACGCCGAAAACGGAATTCCTGGTTGCGGCGGCTGGCCCCGTGGTAAGCCTGCTCATCGGCGCGGCGATGACCACCGTGGCCGCGGGCAGCCTGGCCATAAACGGCAGCGGGACGGGTCCGCTGGCAGATAGGCTCTCACCGGCCAGCACGCTGCTGTTCTGGCTCGGCTCAATCAATATCATCCTGGCGCTGTTCAACATGATCCCGGGTTTCCCGCTGGATGGCGGTCGCGTACTGCGCTCGATCTTGTGGGCCATTACCAAGAACCTGCGCCTGGCAACCCGCCTGGCCTCGTGGATTGGACAGGCAGTTGCTTATATTATGGTCGTCGCCGGCGTAACGATGATCTTCGGTGTGAGTCTGCCGCTGCTGGGTTCCGGCATGATGAGCGGCCTGTGGCTGGTGTTCATCGGCTGGTTCCTAAACAACGCCTCTACACAGAGCTACCAGCAGGTGGCGCTGCACGATATGCTGGAGCAGGTACCGGTTGAGCGCTTGATGCAGACCAACCTGCCAACCGTTGAACCCGGCTGGCTGGTCTCCGATTTTATCCGCACGCATGGCGCCCTGCCGGGCGGCATCGAAAAAGAGCCATCCGCGTTCCCCGTACTGCATGGGAATCTGTTGGTGGGGCTGGTGACCATGGAAGACACCAACCGCGTGCCGCGCGAGCGCTGGCATGCCATCCCCATCAGCCAGATTATGACCCCCTCACCTCGCCTGGTGACGGTATCACCGGAAGAGGATGCCGCCAGCGCGATGGAAAAACTGATCCAACGCGATGTGCGCCAGCTCCCAGTAGTGTGCTCAGACAATGACTATGAGTTCATTGGGCTGCTGCGGCAGCGCGATATTCTACAGTGGTTGCAGGGACACCTGCCAGCCAAGCATAAACGGTTTTCATCACCGCCGCCCACCGAGCGGCGGTAAACAACACGGCTTAGGAAGGAGATAGAACATGACTGTACAGATTACGGAAAGCGTTATTATCAAAGGAACGTCCGAACAGGTATTTGGGATGTGGTCCGATCTGGAAATGCTGCCCAGCATTATTGAGGATATCAAAGACGTGAAGCAGCTCGACGAGCTGCGCAGCCATTGGGTGGTGAAAGGCCCGCTGAATAAGAGTGTTGAATGGATTGCGGAGATTACCCGCTTCGATGATGACCGCCGCATCGCCTGGAAGACGCTGGAAGGCGACATCAAAACCAGCGGACAGGTGACCTTTAAAGACCTGCCGAACAACGAGACCGAAATGACCGTAACGATGCAGTACGTGCCGCCGGCGGGCAAGCTGGGCGACATTGCATCCAAGGTGCTGGTCAATCCGCGTGACAAAATCACCGAAAGCCTGCGCGACTTCAAGGCCTTCGCCGAAAATATGCCCGACCGGATGCGGAAGAATAACAAAGACTGAAATAATCGATGAAAAAGACCGTCCGAGATGTGGACGTCGCCGGAAAGCGGGTGCTCGTTCGCGTGGACTTTAATGTTCCGATGGAGAATGGTCAGATCGCAGACGACGCGCGGATCCGCGCGTCGCTGCCTACCATTCGCTACCTGATGGAGCGAGGCGCCCGCGTCATCCTGATTTCACACCTGGACCGGCCTGATGGGTTTGTGATCGAAGCCATGCGCATGAACCCAATTGCGGAACGTTTAGCAAGCCTGCTGCGCGCTCCGGTGGCCAAGGTGAACAACTGCATTGGCCCCGAAGTACAGGAAACGGTACGGCAGCTCCAGCCCGGGCAGGTACTACTGCTCGAAAACGTGCGCTTTCACCCCGGTGAGATGGTCAACGATGCGCATTTTGCGGCCCGGTTGTCTTCGATCGCGGACCTGTACGTGAACGACGCCTTCGCTACCGCGCACCGGGCGCATGCTTCAACAACAGGCGTTGCTCGGTACCTTCCGGCAATTGCCGGACTGCTGATGGAGAATGAATTGGAAGGGCTGCGCCGCATCCACGGGCAAATCCGCGCACCCGTGGTGGTGCTGCTGGGCGGCGCGCGGCTGGTGGATAAAGCGCACTTCATCGACTTCTTTATCGATCGGGTGAACGAACCGCATGCGGATGACGCCAACCGACTGCTGGCTGCCGGGGTGCTGGGCAACACGTTCTTACACGCGCGCGG
>JAEZBH010000347.1 GCA_023427285.1 Pseudomonadota bacterium | reverse complement strand
GGCGGCGGTACGTGTTTTTGTGTACGATGCATTCGCGATGGAAGCGGAGCGGCTGCTTGCGCGCGGTTTGTTCGGGGGTGGGGTAGCCAAAGCAGATCATCGTCACCGGCATTACGTAGGGCGGCAGGTTGAACAGCTCGCGGTGGATTTCGTAGCGTTCGAGAATGTCGCCCACATAGCACGAGCCGATGTCCAACGCCTCGGCTGCGACCACGGAAGTGTGGGCGGCGATCAGGGTATCGCAGCAGGCCAACAGCAGATCGCCCTCGCCCAGGCGGCGCATAACCTCGCCGCGCTCGCGGCACATTTCCATCACGCCGCCGTGCAGGTAGTAATCGTACCAGCGCTGGTAATCGGCGGCGAACAGCAGCACATAGGGCGCCTTGGCGATAAACGGCTGGTCGTCGCAGGTTACCGCCAGCCGGTCCTTCAGACGCTGCTCCTCTACGTCGATGATGGTATAGAGCATCATGTTTCCGGCGGTGGGCGCGCGCATTGCCGCCTCAATGATCAGGTCTTTTGCCTCTTGAGGGATGGGGCGGTCTTCGTACACACGTACCGACTTGCGGGAAAGCAGCAGGTCAATGGCCGGATGGGTCATCAAATACCCTTCCTCGGGTTCGTTACAGTTCGTTGGTCGATGCTGAGGTGCAGCAGATCGACGGTTGTGCCTGGCCCCGCGGGGCACTGCGCCACAATTCCCGCGCGGATTTCGGCGGGCATATCCAGGCGGAAGATGCGCACCATGCGCCAGTTCTCGCCATCCGGTGCGTAATGCAGGGCAAACACGTTCCCCGAGCGGACGATTTGCAGCCACACCTGCGGTACGTCCAGGTCGGCCCCGTTGGCGTCGTCGGAAAGGCCGTCGGTCACCACGCTGACCACGGCGGTGGTACCAAAATCGGTCTTCTCGAAGCATACCTTGGCCCAGTGCTCGGCGTCCGCGCGGACCATCAGCACGCCCGAGTCATAGGTGCTGTTGAAGGTGGGGCGGACCAACCCGCGCATGACGAAGTCACCGGAAACATTCTGCCAGAGGAACGGCGCGTTGTCGTTGACGTGCGATCCGGTTGGGTCGCGGAAGTAATCGGCCTTGGCAGGCACGGTCACGCGGATGCCGCCTTCTGGCAGCGGCTCCCAGCGCTCAGGGGCGTGTTCCCACTGCAATCCGCTGGCTGGCAGGTTTTCGGGGTTCAGGTTTTTGAGCAGGTTCATGTCTTATCCTCCTGTGAAAGCATTGCGGTTAAGTATAGGCGGAAATAAAAAAGAGACGCTTCCCTGCATGCAGGGAAACGCCTCTTGGAGAGTATCGATCAAGTGAGGATCAAACAGCGGCGGGCGCTTCGGTGGAAGGAGGCTCAACTGGAGCCGAGGGTGGTGCGAGCGGAGCGGGCGGGGTGGCGGTAGTGGAGAAGCTGCCCAGCATCACGCGTGCAAACTTGGCAGATACCCAGGCCAACCAGTTAAACACATGCATCGAGCCGACCAGGAGGAGGAAACCCACCAGCGAAGCGATCAATGCTTCGGAGAGTGTATCGATGATCACCGGGTTCTCAAGGCCGTAAAAGAGCGTGATATCTACCTCAGCGCTGACGAGGTTGTAGTACAGCGGCGCAACCAGCAGCGCGAGCGAGACCGACAGCAGCGTCACCAGCACCACGAATGAGAAGATGCCCAGCGGGAACTTGGCAAACAGGTACGCCAGACCCTTCCAGGTGACCGGGTTCTTCACAGCGGAAACAAAGCGCTGCCAGGTGGTCTGGTTGGGGATCTCTTCGCGGACGATGGGCGGAATTTCTTCGCGCAGCATCCAGATGGCGAGCTGGCGCTCAAAGACGATCAGCGCGTACCACACGGCAAAGACTGCCAGCAGGAACAGCAGCCCGATCCAGATGATGATGGTGGAGATGCCAATTGCGAGTCCGCTGACGAGGAAAACAAAGTAAAACAGCCCCAGGGGGAAAGCAAGCAGCAGGTACAGCATGTTGATGTAAGACTGCCCCCGCGTGATGACGCCAAAGAAATTCTTGAAAGCTTCCATTTTGGTCTTCCTTTACGCTGTGTCCTGCATCAGTTCCAGACAGTGGAACACAGCAAATGTTTTGTTCGTATCTATCCTATCTACGTAGTAGGTCCGGATAGGTTGCAGCACAATCGATTTTCCATAGTATGAGAAAAATGTCACAAATCCTGCGCTGTTATCATAGACTGTCAGAGGTGAACCATGCGTGGTAAAGTGGCTGTTGTTCGCAGTGGAAACGGGATAAAAGCGGCGCTTCGTGAAGCGCTGTCATTGATTGGCGGCATTAACGATCTGAACAATGGACGGAACATGACGGTGAAGGTGGGCATCTTTGACCCGCGCTCCCGGCACCACTCCAGCCCAGAGCTGGTGGGCGCGATTGCCGGAGCGTTTGACCAGGCCCCTTCCGTGCTGCTGGCAGAGTCAGACAGCTACTGTGGCAAGGCGCTCGACCGGCTGGCAATATATGATACCCTGTACAGCGAGCGCATTCAGCCGCACAGCCTATCGGATGATGCGGATATGCGCCCGGTAAAGGTCGCCGGTGATGTGGAGGCGATTTCGGGAGCGCTGTTCAAGCCGAACGTGCTGGTCAGCACGCATGTGCTGCGTACCTTTGCGCGCGGCTCAATCCTGAAGAACCTGTTCGGCTGCACGCCGGTGGTGCAGAAAGCAAAGTTCCACAAGAGTGAGGTGTTTGCAAACCAGCTCGCGGATATCGCCGAGGCAGCGGGTGGGATCGACCTGGCGGTGATGGATGGCACGTTCCTCTACCACAGCGCATCCGAGAAGTGCGTGCGCCTCGATTTGCTGATCGTTGGGCGCGACGCGGTGGCGGTAGAGGTAGTCGGCTGCCTGATCGCCGGATTAAAGCCGGAGAACAACCCTACCATCCAGGAGTTTGCGAAGCGCGGGGTGGGCGAAGCTGACCCGGCGAAGATCGAGATTGTGGGCATCGCCCCGGAGGAATTGGATGCATTCAAAGCGGCGCGTAAGGAGCTGAAGAAGCTGGTCGACTCGGCGCCGCGTGGTGGAGGTATTTCTGACACGATCGACTGCCTGACGGAAGAAGGCTGGCTGGATGCATTCCGCACGGCGGAAGAGGTGGCGGCCGAGCTCCAGCAGCGCGGGGTGAATAACGCCACAAAGACGATGACCGAGACAACACTCAAGCGCCGGGTGGGCAAAACGCTGGAGCGGGCGCAGGAAGAAGGCGCTGTAAGAGGCGGTTGGCGCTACCGCAGGTCGCAGGGGTAAGCCGCTGTGCCGCAAATCCGCATCAATAAAGATATCTGCAAGCGCTGCGGTATGTGCGTGCACATCTGCCCGGAAGAACTGTTTGTGCAGGCAAAGCCGGGCGCGGTCCCGCGCATTCCGCGCCGGAGCGCCTGCATCGACTGCGGGCACTGCGTATCCACCTGTCCGACCGGGGCGGTAGAGCACAGCGCTTTCCCGCCGGAAGACTTTTTGCCGGGGAGAGAGATTTAAACCGCAGAGAGCGCGGAGGTTCTCAGAGGAAAGAAAAGAGGAAGAAAAAATTTTAGAACTTTTCTCGTTCTTTTCTCTGCAATCTCTGTGCCCTCTGCGATAAATTCATATGGGTTGAAGGTGCGCGTGCCGTGCTCGTCTTGGACGGTGATGGTGCATCTGTGCGAGACCAGGTCGACTTCCAGTTCGGCGCGGTGGGGGGTGTGGTGCCAGGCGAGGCGCAGGTGGGCGTCGTCGGAGTCTTGCACGGTGAATTCGCCGTCGAAGGCGGGGCATTCGTTGCGGAAGCGGATCAGCTCCAGCAGGCGTTTGCCCACCGGCTTTTCCAGGGATTGTTCCACTTCTTCCTCGGTAAAGTTCTTGCGGTTGATCGCGCGCTTATCGCCCACACGCTCTACCTCTTCGGGCGTATTTTCGCCGCACAGCAGGCCCAC
>JAEZBH010000328.1 GCA_023427285.1 Pseudomonadota bacterium | reverse complement strand
GGATCGCGTAGGCCTCCACCTCCGCTGAGGACACCTTGTCGCCCGCATCGGCCAGCCGGGCCGCACCGATGAGAAACACCACCATGTATGCAACTGACGCCGCCGCCAGAATCAGCATGAACTGCGGCGGATAGAGCGCGGCCAGCACCCACACCGAAAGTGCGATCTGGAACAGCACCGGCGCGATCGAGAGCACCAGCTGTTGCAGAATGAGCCGGTAGCCGGTCAGGGCGTTGGCGAGGATCTGGCTCACGCCCCCGGTCTGGCGGTTCAGGTGGAAGCGCAGCGGCAGGCGCAGAATATGATCGAGAATCCGCCCGCTCATGGACCGGCGCAGGCGCTGGTCCGCCTTGCCGTTGAGCAGCGACTGGATCTCCGCCACCACCGAGGCCATGGCCTGCGAGACCACATAGAGCACCACCAGCGCCAGCGGGCCAAGCCAGAACCCAAGGTGCGCCAGCCAGGGCGGCGTGGTGCCGCCCGCGCCGCCGTCTCCGGTCAGCCCGTCCACCAGCAGCTTCAGCAGCACGGGCGAGACGCTGGCCGCCAGCGCCCCCAGCAGCACGAAAGCGGCCGCAAGCGCGAACATCAGCTTCACCGCAGCGTCGGCTGCCTCCCAGGCGAAGGCGAGCGCCTGGCGCATCGTGTTGAGATTGTCCTTGAGCAGCCGGACTGTGCCGCGCATGTCGTGCTCTCCCGCCCTGACGGAGTGGCCCCCTGCAGCACGGCGAATGAGTCGCGCGTGCCGCCAACAGTCTAGGCGGCAAGGGCGGACGTCTTTGGTTTATATTCCGGTTATTTTCCGGGGCCTGGCCGATACGAGATGCCATCGCGAAATGCGAATTTTCAGGGCAGGTGACTAATGCGGAAGCACATTATGCCTAATATTTAATCACTCTTTTTTGTTGCACGTTCTTTGTGCATTCGCTATAAAAACTCTTGTAGCGCCTTTCGCACTGAAGGCGCCGCATCTCCCCTCTCGGTTGTCGGCCACTCCGCCGACACCGGACAAGACAAACTGAACCGCCGCTTCGCCTGTCCCCTCCCCGACAATCGAAGCGGCGGATTTTTTTGTCGCCCAGCCCCCCGCCAGACATGGCGAGAGAACGGCGGGTTCTGGAACAGAGCCTCGTTCCGTTCGCTCGACTCCGGCAGGCTGCCTGCCTGTCGCTCCGGCAGAGCCCCATCCAGATTCACAAAAGCGAGTTGCCGCCGCATGGTCCGGGTCACACGCGAATTCAAAGCCTCGCCCGCGCCGGGCGGCGCGCTTCACATCGCCATTGTGGATGATGACCCGGACATTTGCGAAGAGATCTCCAGCCTGCTGACCGACCTTGGCTACGAGACCCGCGCCCTGACCGATCCTCACCTGCTTGAGGCGATGCCCGACTTCCAGCCGCAGATCCTCATTCTCGACCTCGGCATGCCGACCCGTGACGGCTTCCAGATTATCGACATCCTGCCGTCGCTGTTTCCTGAGGCGCAGCTCATCATCGCCAGCGGTCACGATGCGCGGGTGCTCAACGCCGCGGCCCGCCGCGCCCAAAGCCGGGGCCTTCATGTTCTGGGCACATTGCGCAAGCCTTACAGCCCCGGCGCGTTGCTGCAACTGATCCAGAGCTATACCCCCGACCGGCCCTCGCCAGCCGCAGCCACAAACGCAGCGCCCGCCCGCGCCGCTGCTCGCCTGAGCGACCTGCTCGACCCGAACAATCTGGCGGCCTCCATCGCCGTCGCCTATCAGGAGAAGCGCGATCTGGAAACGCAGGAGGTGCGCGGCTACGAGGCCCTGCTGCGCAGCAAGGTGCCTGGATATTCCAATCCGGAGATGTTCTTCCAGCACAACGTCCCGCTCGATCTTCAGATCGCCATCACCCGACTGGTCATCGACAGCGCGCTCAAAATCGCCGGCACGCTTCAGGGCGGGCCCGGCACGGAACGACGCCTTATCTCGGTCAACTGCACGCCGGACATTCTGGTGCACCCGGCCTTCATGCAGGCCATGGAGCAGGTTCTGGCCGCCCGCCCCGACGTGACCGAGACGCTCGGCATCGAGATCACCGAGCACAACACGCTGGAGTCCGCCGACAGCATCATCGCGGCGGCCGGACGCCTTACCGTGCGCGGCTTCCAGATCGCGCTCGACGACTTCGGCATCGGCATCAACAATTTTGATTCGCTGCTCAACCTGCACTGTCAGGAAGTGAAGATGGACAAGGCGATTTTCTGGCAGTTTTTCGCCAATCCCTCATCGGCCAACATGGCCCGCGAGGTCATCAACTACTGCCACGCCAATGGCGTGCTGCTCACCGTCGAGGGCATCGAAACCGAAGAGCACCGCGCCTACGCCCATGACCTCGGGGCAGACTATGGCCAGGGCTTCCTTTGGGGCCGCCCCACCATCCTGCCCCCGCCCGCCTGATTTTTTGAATTAAAGCAGATGAAATAAGGGGGTCTGTAACCCCCTTATGATCCCCCATCCGTTTGAGCGGGCCGTGGTTCAGGTACGCGCTGGAAACGCGGCCGTTTGAGCTTCAGCAGGGCCGTGTTTCCACCGCCTGCCGGAAAAAGCACGTCCCTGTAAAAAAAAACGAACAGGGGGTTGCAGGGGGAACGCGTTCCCCCTGCAACCCCCTGTTCGTTTTTTTTT
>JAEZBH010000307.1 GCA_023427285.1 Pseudomonadota bacterium | reverse complement strand
CCTTGGTGACGAGCATCATGTCTTCCACGTGCATCGTGCCCCAGCCGAACTCGTGGTACGGCATGTCCAGCGTGAAGACCATGTTCTCCTCGAACACCAGCGGATGGTGGCCCGGCAATTCAGGGCCGACCGAAACCGGGTGATCGGTGTGCTCAAGGCCGACTGAGTGCGGTCCGGCGATCACGAAGCCGGGGAAGCCTTCGTCGTGCACGGCCTTCAGGGTGAGGTCGACAATTTCCTTGAATGTCTTGCCGGGACGAATGTTTTCATAGGCAATCTGGAGCGCACGGGTGACGATCTGGCTGCGCTTCAGCATTTCGTCCGTCGGCGTTCCGCAGATGACCGTGCGGCCCACGTCGCCGCGGTACTGCTTGTAGCTGCCGACCGAGTCCAGCTTCATGATCTCGTTGGCCTCGACAACGCCTGTGGCAAGGCCGCGGATGTTGGCGATGATGAATTCCGAAACGCCGCCCTGCTCGGCCATCGCCATGGCGTGGATGCGCGGCAGCTCGCTCAGCGGCAGGCCGGGTTCCAGCGCATCGATAACCTTGTTGATGGCGTTCTCGCTCATCTGCGACGCCGTGCGCAGCAGCTCTATTTCCGCCGGCGTCTTGATGATGCGGATTTCCTTGAAGATGTTCAGAGCATCAACGCCGCTCAGGTCTTCAAGGCCGACCGCCTGAAGCCAGCCCAGAACGCGCGGATCATCGAAGCCGATCTTGCCCTTGGTGATGCCGGCGGTGCGCAGCGCACCAGCCAGCGCACGGGTGGCCGAGATCGACGGATTGTCGCTGTGCATGGCATAGCGGTTCAGCAGCTGCTGATCGCGCGGCGCCATCGGCGCGCCTTCGCGGATCGGGTACGGGGTCAGTGGCTGGCCCTTGGCCGAATCTTCAGTGACGACCTGGTCGCCGTTACCTTCCTCGATATCCTCGGTGGTGAACTCGAAGTCACGCGGCGGGATCGGCTTGCCCGGCTTGATGCGGGTAATATAGGTCGCGACGTTGGGCATCCACGTCGGGCAGTGCTCCAGGTGATAAACGCCCGTGCCCGGCATGATGAGGGCGGCGGGGGCGTTGGGGTCGCGGGGCAGGAAGGCGAACAGGGTATAGTTGCGCGACATCAGGAACATCGGGCCCCAGTAATTGCTGAGGTAATAGATGTTCTCCGGGAACGCAGCAACGAGGCCATCCAGCCCGTACTTGTCCATGATCTGATTGGCGCGTTCTCTGTTGACCAGCATCATCTCTTCTTCCCTATGCCCTTCTTATTTCGGGGGATTTCCCAGAACGGATCGGCTTTTGCGGATTATTGCCTTGGTCTGAGGCACGGATTAAGCGGCAAAGCCAATCTCTCCACCCAACGGTTAAACGAGGAGGCGGCGCTGCAAGATTTGCCGGGCGGGGGCTAGATAAAATTCTTTCAAGGCCGGGTGGCGGGAGTAATCCGCCCCGCACAGCTATTTCTGGGAGTTGGCATGGCAGTCGAAACCAAGGCGGCATCCGAATTCGAGTTCTCCATTCCGGTGCTGATTGTCGGAGCGGGCGGCTGTGGCCTGACGGCGGCGCTGGCGGCGCGGGACCACGGCGCAGATGTGCTGGTTCTGGAGCGCGACCCCAAGGTTTGGGGCACCACGGCAATGTCCACCGGTCTCATTCCGGCAGCAGGCACGCCGGAGCAGGGCGAGGCGGGCATCGAGGATAGCCCGGAGCTGTTCGCCAAGGACATTCAGGCCAAGGCCAAGGGCAAGGCCGATCAGACGATTGTTGAGCATCTGGCGCGTGAATCGGCGGAAACGGTCGGTTGGCTTCAGAAGACGCATGGTCTGCCGCTGACGCTGGTTGACGGCTTCCTTTACCCCGGCCACAGCGTGCGCCGCATGTTCGGCATGCCGAACCGCTCGGGCGCTGAGTTGATGGCGCGTCTGGAATCGGCTTGCGCCGAAGCCGGTGCGGACATCATGTGCGATGCAACCGTGCGCACTCTTTATGTGGACGGCGACCGGGTGACCGGCGTCGCCATCGAGCGTCCGGACGGTTCGATCGAGGATATCGGCTGCGAGAGCCTGATCCTTGCGTGCTGCGGTTTCGCGGGCAACGAGGAAATGGTGATCCGCTACATTCCGGAGCTGGAAGGCGCGACCTTCAACGGGCACCCCGGCAACAAGGGCGATGCGATCCTGTGGGGTGAAGTGCTGGGCGCATCGATCCGCGATCTGGATGCCTATCAGGGCCATGCCGGTCTTGCCTATGGTCATGGCGTGCCGATCAACTGGCCGACCATCATGGAAGGCGGCTTCCAGGTGAACACCAATGGCCTGCGCTTCTCCAACGAAGCCAAGGGCTATTCGGAGCAGGCCGTGAAGGTTCTGGCCCAGCCGGACAAGGTGGCCTACACCGTGTTCGATCAGCGCATTTATGATGTCATGACCCAGTTTGACGACTTCATGCAGGCGGTCGAGGCTGGTGCCATCCACAAGGCAGACACCGTTGAGGAGCTGGCCGCCAAGATCAAGGTGCCTGCCGATGCGCTTCAGAAGAGCTTCAACGAAGCGGAAGCCTCCCGCACATCTGGCGAGGCTGATCAGTTTGGCCGCGTGTTCAATGGTGCCCGTCCGGGCCTGAGCGCACCGTTCTATGCCGTGAAGGTGACGGGCGCGATCTTCCACACCCAGGGCGGTCTGGAAGTGAACACCGAGGCGCGCGTGCTGAAAGCAGACGGCACTCCGTTTGCCAATCTGTTCGCGGGCGGCGGTGCGGCGCGCGGCGTGTCTGGCTCGGGTGCAGACGGCTACATTGCGGGCAACGGTCTCCTGACCGCAACGACGCTCGGCAAGATCGCCGGTCGTGCGGCGGCCAAGCAGGTCACCGGCGCGTAAGCAGCGTTGGAGCGACTTTCGAGCAAAACGCATGTTTTGCGGTTAAGAAAGCGCGACCAACAAAGGATGTAGAGCGGGCAAGATCTTGCAAGCAGACTGCAACCCGCTCTATTGCGCGGCTGAAAATGAAAATGCGGGAGGGCAACCTCCCGCATTTTTTTATTCTCATCCGGTTTGGAGTGTGCCGGTCAACTGCCTTATTGGCTGTGCCGCTCCAAAAACGACAGGATCGCCTTCGCCTTCTCGGGGAAGGCGGCGCTCACCGGCACGAGCTCTGACCTGGGCATCAGGGCCGCCATCTCGGCAGCGGCTGCGCGCAGGTTCGGCAATTCATTTGCCGCGCACAGCATCAGGGCCGGAATGGAAATGTCCGGCATGCGCTTGCGGCTCTCGTATGCAAACGCCGCCCGGTAGGGTTTGTGGTAGGAGCGCAGGGCTTTCAAAACTTCCAGCGTCCGCTCATGCAGGTCATCTGCATCGGGCACCGGGCGGGTCATGAGACGGTGCTCGGGATCGCGCAGGAAATGCGGAAAGTGGAGCGCCTGATCGCGCACGAAATGGAAGGCCCAGATCAGCTGCTGGCCATAGTCGTCGGGCTGCATGGGCGGCGCGTATTTCTCCAGAAGGAGCTGCCGCATTTCAGGAGAATAATCTCCAATTCCGTCAAAAATCACCGTGCGGAAGCGATCCGGCCGGGCGGCAGCCGCCTCGCACGCCGTGCGCGCGCCCGTGTGTGCGCCGTAAATGTCAGCTTTCTCGATGCCAAGGGCATCGAGTGTGCGCACAAGGGCATCAACGAACCACGTAATGTCCGGGTCTTCAACGGCGGGCGCGAAGGTGTCGCCGTTGCCGGGCGTGTCGGGCGCGATCACCCGCGGGGCGTCAGGCTCGGCGTGGAGGGCGCGCATCAGGGGGATAAGCCCTCGGGACGAGCCCGGCGAGGCATGCAGCAGAACCAGCGGCGGTCGGGCCTCATTGCCCGGCGTGCTGCGATAATGCACCAGTCCTTCGGCCACGCGTGCGAAGCCACGGTCGATGGGATCGAATTCTTCAGGCAGGTTGGCCGTCATGACGCGCCCTTTAGGGAAAGAGGATCAGTCTTTCTTGGAATTGATGAGATGCTTGCCTGCATCGCTGGGCAGGCGCATCAGCCAGAACACCGGCAGAAGGCACAGTGCGCCCACAATGATGAAGGCCGGTGCCAGCGCACCGATGGTCACATCCGCCTCGCCCAGCACGGCCTGAGCGGATTGAATGGCAATCACGGAAATGGCAATGCCGATGCTGAGAGCAAACTGCTGGCTCACGCTGGTGATGGTGCTGACCTGCCCCAATTCCCGATCGGAGATTTCCGCATAGCTGAGCGACAGCATGCCAATGATTTGCGCTGAACGAAGAAACCCTTGGACGCACAGCACAGCCACGATGACAGCATAAGGCGTCTCCGGCGTAAACAGGGCGCACACAGCCATTGAGAGGGCCAGGGCCACGCTGTTGAACGCAAGGAAATTCCGGAACCCGATGACGCGCACGAACGGCGTGACGATGAAACGGCCGAAGCAGGAGCCAAGCGCGACGGCAAAAATCAGGCCGCCGGTGGCTGCTGGACCGAGGCCGAAGCCGAGCTGGAACAGCATCGCCAGAAGAAACGGGCCGGCGCTCACTAGCATGCGGTGGAAAAGGCCGCCGACGTTGGTCACATAAACGGTTGGCAGGCGGAGCACCCGAAGGTCCAGAATGGGGTGCTGCTGTGCGTTGCAATGCCGCCAGTACAGCGCGCCGCACACTATGCCGCCCGCAATCAGCGCCAAGGGCGTGAGCAGGTTGGCGTCTGCTTGCGCTGCCATGCTGATGCCGTAGCTGACGCCAACCAGAGCCATCGCAACCAGCGCATAGCCTTTCAGGTCCAGCGGGCGCGGCTCTTCTGCCGGAATATCGTCAATGAACTTGAGAATTGACCAGTATCCAAGCGCGGCCATGGCCACGTTCAGCACGAACAGCAAGTGCCATGTGCCGTAGGACAGCAGGACGCCGCCAATGGTCGGCCCGAGTAGCGGGCCGAACATGACGGGCAAGGTCAAGAGAGAGGCCGCCTTGACGACTTCGTTGCGCGGCACGGCGCGCATCACAATGATGCGCCCGACCGGTATGAGCAGCGCCCCCATGCAGCCCTGCACGATGCGTGCAGCAATGAGCATCGGCAGGTTGGTGGAGAGGGCACACGCAAGTGAGGCAAGGCCGAAGCCTGCAATGGCCAACAGGAAAATGCGGCGTGCGCCGAACCTGTCTGCCGCCCAACCGCAAACGGGCAGGAATGCGGTTGCGCCAATAAGGTAGGCGGTGATGACGAGGTTGAGCGAGAGCGCCGCAACCCCGAAATCAGCCGCCATAGGGGGCAGCGCCACGGTGATGGCGCTGCTGTCGAAAGTCTGCATGAAGCCTGCCGCACCCACAATCAAGGGTGCGATCATGCCCGTGCGTTTAGCCTGATCGCTGTTTGTGGCTGCGGTCGTCATGCGTCTTTCGATCTTGCTGTTATTTCTGGGCCGAGGCGACGAACCACGAGCGGAAGGTGCCCTTGGACGTTGCCGAGAAGCTGCCCTCGCCGCGCTTGGGGGCGGGAGTTGCATCCTGATAGCCGACAAGCGGGTTCTGGAAGCCTGCCTGCCGCAGGACAGCGGCGTAATCAGCGCTGATGGCGAATTTCCAGTTCGGCTCGTTGTTGTAGTCGAACTCGATCTCGCCGCGGATCTTGCTCCACAGGTCCATGGCCTCGTAGCGATGCGGCACTTCCAGATGGACTGCAATGCCGCCCGGCTTCAGCAGCCGGTAGCTCTCTTTCATGATGTTGTGGATGCCCTCTTCGGAGGTTTCATGCAGCAGCACGCAGGAGAAGACGAGGTCGAAGCTCTCATCTTCAAAACGGGTGCTCTCTGCATTGCCCTGCGAGAGATGGACGGTCACGCCAAGGTGCCGTGCGCGGGCAAGAGCGTAGCGCAGGCAAGATGCGCCAACGTCAATGCCATGCACTTCGGCATCCGGGAATGCGCTGGCAACCGGCACGAGGCTGGAGCCGATGCCGCAGCCGAGTTCCAGAATGCGGGTCGGCTCGAAGTCCGGGTAGCAGGTGTAAAGGTGCGAGACGAGGGTGTGGCCGCGCACGTCGTTCATCAGGCCGCCGTTGCGGCCCAGCATGTAAACGGCGCCGCCGCGATCCATGATCGCGCCCTGAGACACGCCGTCGGAATTGTCGTGGTAGCCGCCGGGCATCAGGTGAACATCGCGGTCCGCCAGATATTCGGGAACCAGGAAATCCGGGTCGAGGGTGAGCGATCCCTTCTGGGGAGCCGCCGCTGCCTTTGCTTCCAGATCGGCGCTCTGGCGCTCAACGCTGTCGGCGATCGAGGTCCACAGCATGTCCTGCGAGGTGCGGCGCAGGCTGGCGTAGGCGCGGAACGTCTCGTTCTCGTGCAGTTCGCTATAAATGGTCTCGACGCGCGAATTGCTGGCCGGGCCCGGATCAAGCGCTTCTGCTACGGTGCGCAGATGGGGTTCGATCTGCTCGGCCAGATAGACCTTCAGATCGCGAACAAAAAGCTGCTGTGCAACCTCGTCATGGGTTGCGGTCGGCAGCATGGGATGAGCAGCCTGGGTCATGGTGCAGACTCCGTGTTACTGGCTTGCAGCGTCTTTGAGCAGCGGACGGAAAACGCGGGAGATGATCCCCTTGCGCAGGCCGTCCCGTTCTTTTGCCTGATCGGCGGTGGGCGCGAACTGTTCGATGGCGTCCGGCTTCAGCACGCCGGCTTCCTGACACAGGCGCTCCAGCGTATCGAGGCGCTCGCGGGTCACCGCCAGTTCAGAGGCAAGCGCGGCCGTAATGGCAAGCAGACGATCCTCACCGGGGGTCTGGCCGGTAATGGGCAGCCGGCGATTAACAGTCACTTTGGACATGAGCGCTCCAAAAATTCGATTCCGTAGGCGGTTATTCTTCCACCTCCGCGCTTTGACACAATCCCTGAAAGGTGCATAAAGTCATGCAGAACATGCATGAGTGGAGTAGGCATGGACCCGCGTCGCCTTGAGCAGTTCGTGGCCGTTGCGCAGGAAGGCGGCTTTGGCCGCGCCTCGCGCCGATTGAGCATCAGCCAGCCCGCCTTGACCCGCAGTATCGGCGCTCTGGAGGGCGAGCTCGGAGTGCGGTTGTTTGAGCGCGGACCGCGCGGGGCGGTGCTGACATCGGCAGGGGAGAAGCTGCTGCCCCGTGCCCTTCTGATCCTGAATGAGGTCAACCGGGCAATCGCTGAACTGGACAGCAGCCATGCGATTGCGCAGGGGCAGGTGCGCATTGGCGTGTCGCCGAATTTCCTGACGCATGTCATGCCCCGCATGATTCATGATGTGGTGCAGCGTGCCCCTCAGTTGAATATTCAGGTGATAACGGGCACCCGCGAAGCACTGGCCGCGAAGCTGATTGCCCG
>JAEZBH010000212.1 GCA_023427285.1 Pseudomonadota bacterium | reverse complement strand
AAGGCCTTCTCGCTGCCGGTGAGCACGGCACAGCGCTGCGTCGGATCAGCATCGTACTTTGCAAAAGCGTCCACCAGTTCGCGCAGCACCTGACTGCTGAGGGCATTGAGCGCCTGCGGACGGTTGAGCGTTATCAGCGTGACCGCATCGCGCTGCTCGACAAGAATGGTCTCGTAGCTCACCGCACCCTCACATCGCTTCAATGATCGTAACGTTGGCAATGCCGCCGCCTTCGCACATGGTCTGCAAGCCCCAGCGCAACCCGCGCGCCCGCAAGCCATGCACCAGCGTTGCCATCAGCTTGGTGCCGGAGGCCCCGAGCGGGTGGCCCAGCGCAACCGCGCCGCCATTCACGTTGAGCCTGGCGGGATCAACGCCCAGCGCCTGCTGCCATGCCATGGGAATGGCGGCGAAGGCCTCGTTCACCTCGAACAGGTCGATATCCTCCAGCTTCAGTCCTGCACGCTGGAGCGCCTTGCGCGTTGCCGGGATCGGCTCTTCCAGCATGATGACCGGATCACCGCCCGTGACGGTCAGGCTATGGATGCGGGCAATCGGCGTCAGGCCATGCTCTTTCAGCGCACGCTCGCTGACAACCAGAACCGCCGATGCGCCGTCCGTCATCTGGCTTGCGTTGCCGGCGGTGATGGTGCCGCCCTCCTGCAAGGGCTTGAGCGAGGCGAGCGCTTCAAGCGATGCATCAAAACGCACGCCTTCATCCTGAAGCAAGACGCCGCCCGGCGTGTTGACCGGCACGATCTCCCGCGCAAATGCACCGCTTTGAATGGCGTGTGCTGCGCGCTGGTGGCTCTGGAGCGCGTAAGCGTCCATCGCTTCACGCGACAGGCCATATTTGTGGGCGATCCTTTGCGCGCCTTCGAACTGGCTGAACTCAGCAACGCCGAAGCGGGTTTGAATGGCGCGGCTCCACGGCCCCTCGCCCACGCCCGCTTCGGCATGGAGCTTGAAGTTGGAGAACATCGGCACGCGGGTCATGCTCTCCGCGCCCGCCGCGATCACCACATCCTGCGTGCCCGACATGACCGCTTGCGCTGCAAAATGCAGCGCCTGCTGCGAGGAGCCGCACTGACGATCGATGGTGACGGCGGGAACGCTTTCGGGCAGCTTCGAGGCCAGCACCATGTTCCGCCCGAAGGCGAAGGCCTGCTCGCCCGCCTGCGTTACGCATCCCGCAATCACATCTTCCACGGCTAGCGGGTCAATGCCGGTGCGCTCAACCAGCGCATCAAGCACGACCGCGCCCAGATCTGCAGGATGCACGCCGGACAGCATGCCCTTGCGCCGCCCGCCAGGCGTGCGGACGGCATCAACGATAAAGGCCTCAGCCATTGAACTCTCCACGCATCAGAAAACCACGGTTGGCTGGGGCAATCACTTCGGCGCCATGCGGATTGCACCATCCAGACGAATGGTCTCGCCGTTCAGCATGGGATTCTCGATGATGGATTTGACCATCTGGGCATACTCTTCCGGCCGACCAAGGCGGCTGGGAAACGGCACCTGCTTGCCGAGCGAGTCCTGTGCGGCTTGCGGCAGACCCTCAAGCATCGGCGTCATAAAGATGCCCGGTGCAATGGTGACGACGCGAATGCCGTGCTGCGCCAACTCACGCGCAACCGGCAGGGTCAGGCCGACAACGCCTGCCTTGGAGGCTGCGTAAGCGGGCTGGCCGATCTGCCCGTCGAAAGCGGCGACAGAGGCGGTGTTGACGATCACGCCGCGCTCCTCACCCAACGGCGACTGCGGGATCAGCCGGGCCGCAAACTTCGAGATGACGTTGAACGTGCCGATGAGATTGACCTCGATCGCTTTGCGGAAGGCATCAAGCGAATGCGGCTGGCCTTCGCGACCGACGGTCTTCATTGCCGGCGCAACCCCCGCACAGTTGACGAGAACCCGTGCCGGGCCATGCTGCGCTTCCGCAGCGGCAAAGGCATCAGCAACGGCGGCGTCATCAGCCACGTTGACCGGAATGAAAAGGCCGCCGATCTCCTGAGCGGTTTTCTTGCCAGCCTCTTCGTTCAGATCGAAGATCGTGACCCTGGCTCCAAGGTTTGACAGCATCCGGGCCGTTGCGCCCCCCAGTCCGGAAGCGCCGCCTGTCACCACCGCACCAACACCCTTGATATCCATCCTGTTATCCTTTCAACGCTTTCGATGACTGCCGCGCCGCCCGTCAGGTCAGTCGCCCTACGCTCACTGCAAACGGCTGAACTTGACCTCAGCCAGACGCCAACCGTTCGGCGTCAGCCGGAAGGTGTCGGAATAACGGCCCATGACGGTATCGACCGCGCCGCCTTCCTTGCGCTTCATATAGGCAACCACCGTCCAGTCGCCGATTGCCCGATCGCCCGAGACCTCAATCCTTGGAGAATGCAGCGTATGCAGCACCCATTCGGATTTTGAGGAAATGGCAAAGCACAGAAAATCAATGATGGCGTTCGCGCCCTTGAGCGGATCAAAGCCATAATCCCCGACGAAATCTTCCGTGAAGATATCGGCCATCAGGAGCTTGGCTTTTGCCGGATCACTGGCGGACAAGTCTGCGGCGGCGCAATAGCCTGCCTTTACGTTCTGAATCGCCAGTGCATGATCTGCAAGAGACGTCATGATTGCCCCTCAAGCCGTTTGGCGGCCAACGCCCGCAAGTCTGCGGTCTTGATCTTGGCGCTGCCAGTCAGTTCAATTTCGGTTTCATCGAAGAACAGAACGCGACGCGGGACTTTATAGCTGGCAATATGCTCCCGGGCATAAATGCGCAACTTTTCCTCATCCAGCACATTGCCGTTGTGCGGCACAACGCAGGCAACCACCATTTCGCCCAGGGTGTCATGCGGCACGCCAACGGTTTGCGAGACCTTGACGCCGGGGTAGTCCCGAAGAACCGCATCGATCTCCGCCGGTGCAACGTTGGCGCCGCCCGTCTTGATGATGTCGTTCAGGCGACCTTCCCAATACAGTCGCCCTTCGGCATCCACATAACCACCATCGCCGGTGCGGAAGTAGCCTTCATCATCCAGCGTCTCATCCAGCGGCACACCGATGTAGCCGAGCATAAGGGTTGCGCCCTTGACGGCGATTTCGCCGCGCTCGCCCATCGGCAGCACCTCACCCGTCAGCGGATGCACAATCTTTATTTTATTACCATGAACCGGCGTGCCGCTGCTTCCCGCGATCCGCTCCTCGGGCGTACCGGAGGGGAAGATCGCATTGATGGTGAAGGTTTCGGTATTGCCGTAAGCGGCCAGCGGCTCCTGCCAATCGGTCGAGACCGTTGGATGGCGGCCGAGCGGATTGTTCGGATTGACGTAATAGAGCGAAGACAGATCAACGTCATTCCAGTTGGACGCCCCCTCAAGCTGCGCCCACTGGTGCGGCCAGGCAAAGGCCATGGTTGCGCGCTCTGTCTCCATCAGAGAAAGAGCCTCTTCCGGCTGGAAGGTCGATTGCAAGACCAGACTGCCGCCGGCAGACAAAGCCCCGCCAATTGCCATGCCGAAGTTGCCGGACCAGAAAAAGCCGTTGGCCGACCATGCCCTGGCGTCCTCACGCGTTGCATAGAAGCGCCGCCAGCGCCATAACTGGAGCGAGACGCCACGATGCGCGCTGAGAATACCCTTCGGCTTGGCGGTCGAGCCTGAGGAGAAGAACAATACCGCCTGATCGCTCGGAGCAACGGTTGCGGCGCGCGCCTCAACCCGGCCTGCGACAACCTCTTCCCCGCGCGCAAGGAATGCGGCCCAGTCAACCACCTTGCCCCCGCCGCCATTATCGCCACCAATGGCAACGACATGCTGAAGGAAGGGGAAACGCTCTGACGCCAATCCCCCGGCAGCAGTATCCCGAAGCGCGGGCTCCAGATCCCCGAGCAACTCAACAAAGTCCTTCTTGAGGACCTTGCGTTCCATCAAAAGAACCGAACAGGCCGACGCCTGCACAAGGTAGTCGAGCTCAGGGCCGGTCGAGAAGGTGCTGAGCGTCGTTGCGACACCGCCCGCAAGGGCCGTGCCGAATACGGCTGACAGGAATTCGGGCCGGTTGGTCATGAGGATGCCAACGCGGGTGCCCTTGCCGACCCCGCAAGCAACAAGCGCCCGCGCAACCGCGAACGCCTGCTCCCAGAGATCGGCATAGCTCCAGCGCACCACGGCATCGCCTTCATGGAACACCAGCGCCTCACGCTCCGCGAAGCGCTCCGTGACCTCACGAAGCCATCCCCCCAGTGTCAGGGCTCCAATGCCCTCCTCTTCGGAAAGAGGAGGGCCGGAAATGATCGAAAGCGCTTGCTGCGTCATGGCCCGTCTCAAAGCGGCAGTTCGACGTCAGCCGTCGAGGATACCAAAGTAGAGCCATCCTGATTGGTCAGCTTCAGGGACACACGCACCAGCGGCACGCCCCATTCGGACGTTTCACGCTTCTCGATCACTTCAGCATCGAAGTAGGTGACATCGCCCTCGAACGCCGGACCGCGGAAGTCAGACTTGATGTAGCGCACGAAGCCATCCCAACCGGCCCAGTAGGCGAGGTAATCGACGCACCATGCGCCCATCGTCGCGCCATAGCCATAAGCGCGCGACATGCCGACCTTGCTGGCCTTCTCGTCATCGACGTGACCGCGCGACGGGCCGAGATAAAGGCCGTCCCGCTTGCGCGGATCGATGAAAGCGCCTTCCTCGTCAAACTCGAAGCCTTCAACCCAACCGGGGTTCTGGTTGACCCACGGATCCTCCACGCCTTCGGGGGCCACCCACTCGAAGCTGCCCCAGATGTTGAAAAGGAACGCCCGGTATTCCGTGGCAAAGCTGGCCTTGGTGTGCGGGCCGATAACGCGGCGGGGCAGCTTGTCGCCCACCTTCACTTCTTCCCAGTGCGGAGAAATGCCGTTGCGGTTCGACATCAGCCACTCATGGCGAATGCGATCAACCTCATCCAGCTCGGCCTTGGTCCAGCGCTTCATCTCGCCCAGCATGGAATCGTACATGCCAAGGCGCTCTGCCTCAGACACCAGATACCGGATCGCAGTTGAGCGCTCCTTGGCAACCAGCGTGCCATGCTGGTTGCGGTGGATGGTATCGCCGCGGGCAAACAGGGTCGGCCCTGCGAATTTGGTGTTGGTCACCTTATAGTCGTGGAAGCGGCGCTCCTGAAACAGGCGATCGCCGGGGCGCACGCGCGCGCCATAGAACCACCATTCCTCGCCGCCGAAAATCAGGTGCGAGCCTGGAATGTGCCCGACACACGCCGGAGCAACGCCGTGCCCGTAATCCATGCAGACGGCAATAGACTGCGGTGCGATCAACCCGCCGAACCGGGTTTTCTCGGCAAACGTTGGATCCCAGTGGACAGGATTGGGATAGTCCATCGCCATGACCCACCGCCGCAGATCGCTGGCAGCGAGCGGATCACGAAGCTGACCGCCGCCGATGAGGGTGCCGACACGACGATCAACGTCCGTCAGATCGAGTTTCGCCTCGGTTTCAACGGGATTTGTTGCCATGGTCTGCCCTCCCTCTCAGGCGTTTACATTGACGATGATGCGCCCGCGCACCGTGCCGTCCATCAAACCGGAAGCCGCCTGAACCACCTCGGCAAGTCCGATTTCTTTTCCGATCA
>JAEZBH010000197.1 GCA_023427285.1 Pseudomonadota bacterium | reverse complement strand
TCACCCACGGCTTGGATTTCAGCCCCAGCTCGTTCGCCTTCTTGGCGACAAGCCCTGCGGCGATCAGCACGCTCGGGTTCGAGGTGTTGGTGCAGGAGGTGATGGCGACCAGAACCACGCTGCCGTGACCCAGCTCGTAGTCCGCGCCTTCAACGGCAACCGTGCGGTCCGGCTCGTCGCTCTTCTTGTAGAAGCCTGTCAGCTCTTCGCGCAGGGCGTTGGCGGCGTTGGAGAGGGCAACGCGGTCCTGCGGGCGGCGCGGACCGGCCAGAGACGGCTCAACCGTCGAGAGGTCCAGCTCCAGCGTGTCGGAGAACACCGGATCTGCGGTGTGCTCGTCGGCGAACATGCCCTGTTCCTTGGCGTAGGCTTCAACCAGCGCAATGCGCAGGTCTTCGCGGCCGGTGAAGCGCAGGTAGTCCAGCGTGACCTCGCTCACCGGGAAGAAGCCGCAGGTCGCGCCGTACTCCGGAGCCATGTTGGCGATGGTGGCCATGTCCGCCAGCGCCAGCGTGTGAACGCCCGGGCCGTAGAATTCCACGAACTTGCCAACGACGCCCTTCTTGCGCAGCATGTTGGTGACGGTCAGCACCAGATCGGTGGCCGTCACGCCTTCCTTCAGCCTTCCGGTCAGCTTGAAGCCGACAACTTCCGGCAGGATCATGGAAACCGGCTGGCCGAGCATGGCGGCTTCGGCCTCGATGCCGCCCACGCCCCAGCCCAGAACGCCAAGGCCGTTGACCATGGTGGTGTGGCTGTCGGTGCCGACAAGGGTGTCCGGGTAGGCGATGACTGCGCCCGAGGGGTCCGTCGAGGTCCAGACCACCTGAGCCAGATACTCAAGGTTCACCTGATGGCAGATGCCCGTTCCCGGCGGCACCACGCGGAAGTTCTTGAGCGCGCTCTGGCCCCACTTCAAAAACTCGTAGCGCTCCATGTTGCGCTCGAATTCCAGTTCCACGTTGTGCCTGAACGCCTGCGCATTGCCGAATTCATCAACCATGACCGAGTGATCGATCACCAGATCGACCGGCACCAGCGGGTTGATCCTGTTGGGGTCGCCCCCCAGTTTTGCCATGCCGTCGCGCATGGCGGCCAGATCAACGACCGCCGGAACGCCGGTGAAGTCCTGCATCAGCACGCGCGCCGGGCGATACTGGATCTCGCGGTTGGAGACGGGGTTGCGCAGCCACTCGGCCATGGCCTTGATGTCATCGACCGATACGGTCTGGCCGCCATCCTCGAAGCGCAGCAGGTTCTCAAGCAGCACCTTCATCGAGAACGGCAGACGCGATACGTCGCCGATGTGCTGCTCGGCCGCTTTAAGGCTGTAATAGGAAAACTCTTTGCCGCCGACAGTCAGGGTGCGGCGCGTGTTCAGGGTGTCTTGCCCCACGGCAGTCATACATGCTCTCCTTGATAGTCAGATGCACGTGTCCGATCCGTCGCGGAATTGTTGCAGCAATGTCGTGTGGTTGTGAAGGGCTGACGGATCATTTCCAGATACGGAACAAGCACTTGCTTTTGGCAAAGCGGGGTCTGGGGCAACCCGTTGGTCAAGGCCTCCTCCAGTCGCCTTGATCCGCCCGGCAGACGGGTCAATCCTGCCATCCGCTGAGCGGCTTGCGGATGTGTCGGCTAGAGCAACTTTCGAGCAGGGTGACACACCCTGCGGTTAAGAAAGTGCGACCACCCAAAAACTTAGAGCCGCGATCTGATGCAATCAGATCGGAAAAGGCTCTAGTCTGCCAAACGGGAGGGGAAGGCGATAGGTTCCGGCCCGGTCGGTTTCGCCCCGTTGTCTGGCTCAGGGCTACCTGGTCAGGTGGCACGGGGGGCGATGCGCCGTCGCCACGGCGAAACTTTCTTAACGCTCTCCTGTTCCCTGTTGCTCCCCAAATGACTAGGGTGCGCGCATGGTTGGATCTGACCCTATTCTGTTGCGCGCTGAAGGCGTTGCGTGTCGGCGTGGCGGACGAACCGTCTTCACGGACGTCAGCCTGAGCGTTCAGCCCGGCGCGGCGCTGCTGGTGACCGGCCCCAACGGCGTCGGCAAGTCCAGCCTGCTCAAGCTGCTGGCGGGCACCTTGCGGCCAGAGGCCGGTGTCATCCGGCGGCCCGAGCGTGTCGCCTATCTCGGTCATGACAACGCGCTGAAGCCCATGCTCAGCGTGTCTGAGAACCTGCTGTTCTGGGCCGGTCTGGCCGCCGCCTCGCGCGCCGAGGCCGAGGCGCGGGTGCGGGACGCCGTGCGCGCCGTCGGCATTCTGCCGCTGTGGGATGTGCCTGCGCGCCTGCTGTCTTCCGGCCAGAAGCGCCGGACGGCGCTGGCGCGGGTGCTGGCCAGCGGGGCCGACCTGTGGCTGCTGGACGAGCCGACCGTGGGCCTTGATGCCGCCTCGGTTGATCGGTTGGGGCCGGTATTCGCAGAGCATCGGGCGCGGGGCGGGATGATCGTGGCGACCAGCCACACCCCCTTGCCGCTTGAGAACGTGGACACTCTGGTGCTGGGAAAACGGGCATGACGGGCGGCATCGGCACGCTGGTGCGGCGCGAGCTTCAGCTGGTGTGGGCGGAGCGCAGCGGCGGCGCAATCGCGCTCATCTTCTTCGTCATTGTCGCCAGCCTGTTTCCCTTTGCTGTCGGGCCTGAGCCTCAGGTGCTGGCGCGCATTGCTGCGGGCATCGTCTGGGTCTCGGCGCTCTTGGCCTGCCTCCTCAGCCTTGAGCGTTTGTTCCAGCCCGATGCGGAAGACGGCACGCTCGAACAGCTGGTCGTCTCGGGCCAAAGCCTTGAGGCGGTCGCCATTGCCAAGATGATAACCCATTGGCTGACCACCGCCTTGCCGCTGGTGGTGCTGACGCCGGTCACGGCGGCCATGCTGGGTGCACCTGTTGAGGTGTGGGGGACGCTGCTGCTCGGCCTGCTGCTCGGCACGCCCGCCCTCTCCGCGATCGGCGCGGTGGCGGCGGCGCTTACGGTCGGGGTGCGGCGGGGCGGTGTTCTTATCAGTTTGCTCGTGCTTCCCTTGGCTGTGCCCACACTGATATTTGGTGTAGGCGTTGCCGATCCGATGGCGGGCCAGTCTGCACTCAAATGGCTGGGTGTCACGACGCTTCTTGCGGTGGCTGTGGGCCCATTCGCCGCAGCTGCCGGGCTGCGTGTGGCAATAGAATAGTGATATACAGCGCGTAGTTATGCACAGATTCGCCAATCCTGCCCGTTTTCTTCGCATTGCGCGGGCCGTCCAGCCCTGGACGGCGCTTGCAATGTTCGTCGCGTTTGCCACCGGCCTGTATTACGCGCTGGTTGCAAGTCCCATAGATTACCTCCAGCGCGATACCGTGCGGATCATGTACGTGCATGTGCCCGCCGCATGGATGGCCATGGGCTGCTACACGACCATCGCGATCGCCAGTCTTGTCTCCATCGTCTGGCGGCACCCGCTGGCGGATGTCTGCGCCAAGGCCGCCGCGCCCATTGGTGCCGTGTTTACCGCGGTTTGTCTCGTGACCGGTTCACTTTGGGGCAAGCCAACCTGGGGTACATGGTGGCAGTGGGATGCGCGCATGACCTCTGTTCTGGTGCTTCTGTTCATCTATCTGGGGTACATGGCGCTGTGGTCCGCTTTCGATGACCGTCAGCGCGCGGCGCGGGCGGCGGCGATCCTGGCTCTGGTGGGCGCGATCAACCTGCCCATCATCAAGTTTTCCGTCGATTGGTGGAACACCCTCCACCAACCGGCAAGCGTCTTGCGCAGCGGCGGTCCGACCATTCACCCGGACATGCTGACCCCGCTGCTGATTATGGCGCTGGCGTACATGCTGTTCTTCATCACGACGCTTTTGATGCGTATGCGGGCGGAATTGGCATCCCAGAGGCTTGAGATTGCAGCCGAAAGGCGGGCAATGGCGTTGGAAGGCGTACAATGAGCGAGTTCCTGTCAATGGGTGGCTATGCGCCCTTCATCTGGGGGGCGTACACCGCTGCGGCTCTTGGGCTGGCCGGACTGGGCCTCTCCAGCTGGCGCTCCATGCGCGTGCTTGAGCGCCAGGCGGATGCCGTGCGTTCGCAGCGCCGGGCCGAGAGGGGGCGCGCATGAAGGCCAAGCATCAGCGGCTCGTTCTGATCGGTCTGGCGGCGTTGGCCGTCAGCGGCGCGGCAGCGCTGGGCTTCAACGCCCTCAGCGATACCATGACCTATTTCTATTCCCCGTCCGATGTGGTGACGAAGGGCGTGTCCCCCGGCCAGTCCATTCGTCTGGGCGGGCTGGTGGAAGCCGGTTCGGTGCGCCGCGAGGCGGACGGGCTGACGCTGGCCTTCACCGTGACGGATACCGCCAACACCGTGCCCGTGCGCTACAAGGGCTTGGTACCTGACCTGTTCAAGGAAGGGCAGGGCGTGGTTGCCGAGGGGCAGCTCGACCCGCAGGGCGTGTTCATTGCCGCCAGCCTTCTGGCCAAGCACGACGAGAACTACATGCCGCCCGAGGTGGCTGACGCGATCAAGCGCGGCGGCGAATGGCGTCCGCAAGAGGTCGCCGAAGAGGCGACCCAAGAGGCAACCCCCAACCCTGTGGCCGGGAGCTGACATGATCGCAGAGATCGGCCATTTCAGTCTCTGGCTCGCCCTGGCGGTTGCGGTCTGCCAGTTCCTGCTGCCGACCATCGGCGCGCACCGGAATGATGCGCGGCTGCGTGCCGTTGCGGTTCCGGCGGCACAGGCGCAGGTGCTGCTGTCGCTGATCAGCTTCGGTGCGCTGACCTGGGTTTTCTGGGTCTCGGATTTCTCCGTGCAGCTTGTGGCGACCAACAGCCACACGATGAAGCCTGCGCTTTATAAAATTACCGGCGTGTGGGCGAACCACGAAGGCTCCATGCTGTTGTGGGTGGCCATTCTGGCGCTGGCCGGCTGGGCCGTCGCCACATTCGGCCGTTCGCTGAGCGAGCGCTTGCGCACCCGTATTCTCAGCGTTCAGGCGCTGATTGCCATCGGCTTTTACGTCTTTTTGCTGGTGGCCTCGAACCCGTTCACGCGGTTGCTGCCTGCGCCCGCTGAGGGCAACGGCCTCAATCCGCTGCTTCAGGACCCCGGCCTCGCCTTCCACCCGCCCATGCTCTACCTCGGCTACGTCGGCCTGTCGGTGACCTTCTCCTTCGCCGTGGCGGCGCTCATGGAAAATCAGGTGACGCCGGACTGGGCGCGGCGCATGCGCCCGTGGGTGCTGGCCGCCTGGGCTGCGCTGACCGGCGGTCTGGCGCTTGGGTCATGGTGGGCCTACAACGAACTCGGTTGGGGCGGCTGGTGGTTCTGGGACCCGGTGGAAAACGCCGCGCTCATGCCGTGGCTGGCCGCAACCGCGCTGCTGCAC
>JAEZBH010000104.1 GCA_023427285.1 Pseudomonadota bacterium | reverse complement strand
CCAGCATCAACGTGCCGAACAGGTTGCGGTAGAACACCACCACGAACGGATGCACGGTCTCGCTGGCCTGCCGGATCAGCCCCCACAGCATGGCAAAGACAATGCAACCAAGCACCATCCATGCAGGCCCGCGCATGTGGGCAGGCAGGCGGTCAATCAAAGCGTTCACGGCAACTCTCTCGGGCTTCTTGACCCCTTGGGATCAGGCAACGCCTCTAGCCCCGCTGCGCTCTGGCGTCGAGCAACAAACACGCCCCTCCCCACTGGTCGGAGTCGTTCGTTAAGATTGGAAACAGAGAAAGGGCAAGGGGGATTTATCCCCCTTGCGATCCCCCCATTCGTTTATAGGGCCGCGCCCCACGATCTGCCGCAAGGGCCCCCGCACAGAAAAGGGCCGCGCCCGGAATGACGGACACGGCCCTTTGAAACGATTGGGGTGCAGGGGACGAGTCCCCTGCAAAAAATCAGGAGCTACCGCCCTTTACCCGTCGATCAGGCGGGACAGGCGATCGATATCCGCTTCCAGCTCACTGTCGGTGGTGCGGAGTTCCTCGATGCGCTTGACCGCGTGCATGACCGTGGTGTGGTCGCGCCCGCCGAACTTGCGGCCGATCTCCGGCAGAGAGCGCGGCGTCAGCCTCTTGGCGAGGAACATGGCGACCTGGCGCGGACGGGCGATGTCGCGGGCCCGGCGGGCCGAGAGCATGTCCGACAGCTTCACCTTGTAATAGTCGGCGACCTTGCGCTGGATGTCGTCGATGGTGATCTTGCGGTCGTTGGCGCGCAGCACGTCCGCCAGCACCTGCCGGGCGAAGTCCAGCGTAATCGGGTGGCCGATGAGCGAGGCGTGGGCGGCAACGCGGTTGAGCGTCCCTTCCAGCTCGCGCACGTTGGAGACGATCTTGCGGGCGAGGAAGTCCAGCACGTCGTGGCTGACCATCACGCCCGGCATGGCTTCCGCCTTCGAGTGCAGAATGTTCAGGCGCAGTTCGTAGTCGGTCGGGTTGATGTCCGCCACCAGACCCCACTGAAGGCGGGAGCGCACGCGCTCCTCGATGCCTTCCAGATCGTAGGGGCTGCGGTCGGCGGAGATCACCAGCCGCTTACCGTCCTCGATCAGGGCGTTCATGGTGTGGAAAAACTCTTCCTGGGTCGATTCCTTGCCCGCGATGAACTGCACGTCATCGATCATGAGCACATCGACGCTGCGGAAGCGCTGCTTGAAGGAGATGGTGTCCTTGTGGCGCAGGGCCGCCAGGAACGCGACCATGAACTTCTCGGCCGAAAGGTACACGACCTTGGCATCGGCCTTCTGCTGGCGAACCGCCCAGCCGATGGCGTGCATGAGGTGCGTTTTGCCAAGGCCCACGCCGCCGTGAAGGAACAGCGGGTTGAAGTTGATCGGCCCGCCTTCGGCCATGCGGCGCGCGGCGTTGTAGGCAAACTCGTTGGATTTGCCGATGACGAAGCGGTCGAAGGTGAAACGCTCTTCCAGACGCGCGCCGAGTTCGGGCTCGTCGATGGAGGCATCACCCGGCACGACCACGTCGTTGGCGTGCGAATCGTTGGCGGGGAAAGCCGTCGGCGGGGTTTCGACGCGCATGGCAGGGGCAACCACCAGACGCACCGAGCGGATGCCCGGCACATAGAAGGCCCACAGGGCGCGCAGACGCTCGGCGAAGTGGCTCTTCACCCAGTCACACATGAAGTGGGTCGGCAGGCTGAGCAGCACGTCGCTGCCCTCCACCCCCACGTAGGAGATGGGCTTCAGCCAGCTCTCGAAGGTGCGCTCACCGAACTCCGCGCGCAGGACGTCTCGAATCGCCTGCCACGGATCGCCGGTATGAGCCGCCTGCCCTCCTAGATCCCCGTTCATTCGCCCCTCGTAAAGCTCTGTTCCCACGTGCGGGTTCATAACGAGCCAGCCGTTGCCTCAGAGAATACTGCTGCGTTCCGGCCCCATGGAAAGGAAGACTCATCGCTCCCATATGTTCCGGAGCGAAAAAGAACGCGCATCATTCGTGGAATACTCGACACACCAACTGCATCCAGATCAAGAAGTCAGAGCAATTAGGATACTTCTCTAAAGTAATCCTGAATACGTCCCTGGAACATTTTATTCATTCCAAGGTCCGTACTTCTTTGCGTTACAAAGATTACGTTTTGCCCCGAATCTCGGTAGCCGGGACTTTAGCCAGCGCATCCAGCCTTCACAAGGCCGCGCCAGAGCCCGCGGCGCAAATAAATTGATTGACAGCCCAAGCCCTTAAACGGGCGGGAGTATCTAAATCTCTGAAATTATTACGGGCAGAGCAAAGCTCGATTCGCAACTTTTTCCGAGCGCCGCTGCACACGACTCCAGAACGCACAAAGCCCCGAGCCGTTACCGGCCGGGGCCATGATTGAACGCACACGCGTTGAATGCGCCGGAGCCTTGCGGCCCCGAGAAGCTCTTAGGCCGAAGCCAGAGCGCGCACGCGGTGGGTCAGGCGCGAAATCTTGCGCGCAACCGTGTTCTTGTGCAGGACGCCCTTGGAGACGCCACGCTGCAGTTCCGGCTGAGCTGCCAGCAGAGCAGCTTCAGCTGCTGCCTTGTCGCCACCAGAGATGGCGAGCTCGACCTTCTTCACGAACGTACGGATGCGGCTGACGCGCGATTTGTTGATCTCCGCACGACGAGCGTTGCGGCGGATGCGCTTACGCGCCTGCGGTGTATTGGCCATTTCTCGTCCTCAGCCAAAAAGAATAATTACCGCCGGACAATGCCCGACGTGAGCGGTGCGGCTTATGGCAGAGTCGTGCCCCCCGGTCAACAGGACGGGCACGAGTCCGCACCAATTTTCATCGATTCTGGAAGTTGGGCTTACGTTTTTCAAGGAAAGCCGCCATCCCTTCCTTCTGTCCTTCTGTTCCAAACAGGCTCTGGAACAAGCGGCGCTCGAATCGCATGCCTTCTGAAAGCGTGGTTTCATAGGAGCGATTGACCATTTCTTTGACCGCCATAACAGTTGCGCGAGGCAACTCTGCAATATCCGCTGCGATTTTCAGAACTTCATCTACCAGCGATTCGGTCGGGAATATGCGGGCAACAAGGCCCATTTCCAGCGCTTCTTGCGCATTGATCATCCGCCCGGTCAGGCACATGTCCATGGCCCGCGCCTTGCCGACGAATCGGGTAAGACGCTGGGTGCCGCCCGCACCGGGGCTGACGCCCAGTTTGATCTCCGGCTGGGAGAACTTGGCGTTCTCGCCCGCATAGGCCGTGTCGCACATCATGGCGAACTCGCAGCCGCCGCCCAGCGCAAAGCCGTTCACCGCCGCCAGCACCGGCTTGCGGCAACGGGTGATCTCCTCCCACGTCGAGGTGATGAAGTCTTCCTCGTAGGCCTCGGCGAAGGTCTTGCTCGCCATTTCCTTGATATCCGCCCCGGCTGCGAACGCCTTCTCCGAGCCGGTCAGCACGATGCAGCCGATCGCATCGTTCGATTCGAAGTCGCGCAGCGCCAGCGTCAGCTCGCTGGTCAGCTTGAAGGACAAGGCGTTGAGCGCCTCGGGACGATTGAGGCGGATCAGGCCGACAGCGCCGTGCGTCTCAACGATCAGGGTCTCGTAGCTCAAGGGATTTCCTCCTCCGATTGTTCGTCTTTGCTCAGACGGTTATTGGTTTGGGACGGTTCCTGTTGCGGCACCGCCCGCGCCCACGCCCCGGATACAGACAGGCGCGCTCAGGCACGGCGAACTTCAGAACGCCTCAGGGCCGGGGACCGGCGGGCTCCCGCAGCAGACGCACGCGCAGCACCCCCTCCGCCTGGGTGTAATCAATGACCAGCCGGTCCTCGCCCCGCCGATAGACCTGCTGCTTTGCCGTGGCCGACTCCAGCGTCCAGCCCAGCCCGGAGAGCGCGCTCGCGTACCAGGTCTGCGCCTGTCCGGCCGGAGCCCTGCCCTCCAGCACGGTCTCGATGATGCTGCCTTCCTCCTTGTCGAAGGTCAGACGCGCCTCGGGAACCTCCGCCAGACCCGGCATGACGGGAACGTCAAACCCTTCCAGCAGCGACGCACCCGCCATCAACGCCACAACAGCAAACACCATCTTCATGCGAGATCGCCTTTCACGGCTGGCAGTTGGCACAATAGAAGGTTGAGCGTCCACTCTGCACAATGCGAGTAATGGGACGGGCGCACACCCGGCACTCTTCCGCCTCGCGCCCGTAAACCTGCCAGCTGTGCTGGAAATAGCCAAGCTCGCCATCCACCTGCACATAATCCCGCAAGGATGAGCCCCCCGCCTCAATGGCGCGCAGGAGCACGGCCCTGATCTCGGCCACCAGCGCCTCCAGCCGGTCCGGCGTCAGGGTGCCCGCAGGCGTGAGCGGGCCGATGCCGGCCCCGAACAGCGCCTCGCATACATATATATTGCCCAGCCCCGCCACCACGCGCTGGTCGAGCAGCGCCAGCTTGATGGGCGTGATCTTGCCCGCCAGCTTTGCCGCCAATCCTTCGGCGTGAAACTCATTGCCCAGCGGCTCTGGCCCCAGATGCGCAAAAAGCGGGTGCAGGTGCAGCAGCTCCTCCCGCTCGATATCAAGGCTGCCGAAGCGGCGGGCATCGTTCAGCACCAGCACATGGCCGTCATCCGTCTCCCACAGCACATGGTCGTGCTTCTCGGGAGCCTCCGGGTCCACCCGCACCCGGCCCGACATGCCCAGATGCAGGATCACCACGTCCCCCCGGTCGGTGTGCAGCAGCGCATATTTGGCCCGGCGGGTGATGCGGGTGATGACGGCTCCCGTCATCCGCTCGGCCAGATCAAGGGGAATCGGGCGGCGCAAATCAGGGCGGCGCACCTCGACGCGCCTGATCCTGCGGCCCTCCATGACCCGCGCCATGCCCCGGCACACCGTCTCGACTTCAGGTAATTCCGGCATGATCCCTCGCTTGTCTTGCCGCGGCGTTTCTCACGTGCGATCCCAGTGACCCGCAATTGAAGTTGCCGCAAGCCTCCTTTAGAGACGGTGCCATGAGCGAAAAAGTATCCTACGGCTTCGAGTGGGTCGATCCTGCCGAAAAGACCGAACGTGTCACCGACGTCTTCCGTCGCGTTGCCCGCAACTACGACGTCATGAACGACGTGATGACGGCGGGCATGCACCGCATGTGGAAGGACTACTTCGTCGACAAGGTGCGCCCGCGCGAGGGCGAGCCCATTCTCGACATGGCAGGCGGCACCGGCGACATCGCCTTCCGCATGGCCAAGCGCGGCGCGGACGTGACCGTCTCCGACATCAACCCGGCCATGCTGGAAGTCGGCAAGGAACGGGCCGCCAAGCGCGGTCTGGAGTTGAAGTGGAGCGAGCAGAACGCCGAGCAGCTGACCTTCGACGATGCCTCGTTCAGCGCCTACACCATCTCCTTCGGCATTCGGAACGTGACCGATATTCCGGCCGCGCTGCGCGAGGCGCATCGGGTGCTCAAGATCGGCGGGCGCTTCTTCTGCATGGAGTTCAGCAAGGTCGAGCTGCCGCTGATGGCCGGGGCCTATGACTGGTACTCCTTCAACCTGCTGCCCAAGATGGGCGAGCTGGTGGCAAAGGACCGCGAGGCCTACCAGTATCTGGCCGAGAGCATCCGCCGCTTCCCCGACTCCAAGACGTTCGAGGGCATGATTCGCACTGCCGGATTCTCCAACGTGCGCTCGCAACTGATTCTGGGCGGCGTTGTCGCCATCCATTCCGGCTGGAAGGTGTAAGGCGTGCCCAGTCAGCTTGTTCATGCCTGGCGCATGGTCAAATGGGGGCGGATTCTTGCCCGCAACGGCGTGCTGCGCCCGTTCGAGGACGTGCAGGACATCCCCCCCAGCGCCCGGCTGGTGGCCCGCATTGCCCGCGTTGGCCTGACCGTTCCGGCAACGCCGCAGTATGCGCAGGCGTTCGAAGAAATCGGCCCCGCCGCAATCAAACTTGGACAGGCGCTGGCCACCCGGCCTGACCTGATTGGCCCGGATGCCGCGCAAGACCTCAAGCGTCTTCAGGACAAGCTGCCGCCCTTCCCGTTCGCTCAGGTGAAGACGACCGTCGAGCGCGAACTCGGCGGGCCGCTGAACCAGTTCTACGCCTCCTTCGAGGAGACGCCCATCGGCGCGGCGTCTATCGCGCAAGTTCACAAGGCCGTGACGCTCGATGGCCGCACGGTTGCCGTGAAGGTGCTGCGCCCGCACATCGAGGAAATCTTCTCGACCGACATCAGCACCTACTACTGGGCAGCGGCCCGGCTGGAGAAGATGGGCGGCGAGGCGGCGCGCCTGC
>JAEZBH010000068.1 GCA_023427285.1 Pseudomonadota bacterium | reverse complement strand
GCGTAAAGCGGTCGTCAGAGGTGGTGAACTTGACCGGCCAGTCCACCGGCGTCGGCATGGCGGCGCGGGCGGCAGCGAACAGGTCGCGCTTGGCAGGGTCAGCCGCGCCGTCGCCCACGGGCAGGGTGAGCTTCAGTTCAGCATCTTCCGGCACGCACTGCTGGTCGTCGCACACCAGCCACGCCGCCTTGGCGGTGAGCGGCACGGTGCTGCCCGGCGTCAGGTCTGCCGGAGGCGTCAGCGTGACGAGCAGGGTCGAGGCCCCCTCGTAGGCGAAGTTCAGCAACTCGCCCCCGAACGGCAGGCGAATGGGCGTTGGATACTCAAGCGCGCTGGCCGAAAAGCCCTTGGGGAGATCCCACGTCACCGTGGTCTCCATGCCGCTGTCGCCTGGGTTCTTCCAGTAGGTGTGCCACTTGGGCTGCGGCGTCATGGTCAGCGCCAGCGTCAGCGGCTTGCCCGGCGCAACCGAGGCAGCCTCTGAGACCAGTTCAACGGTTGTGTGCGTGCGCGCAACCGGATTGGCCAGCGCAGACGTGCAGGCGGCAACAACAAACGCCGCGGTAAGAGTGACGTGCTTCAACATGGGCGGAAGAATAGGCGGGTTTGTAAAAACGCGAAAGTCCGCCGCGGGTTATTACGCTAGCTTCACCTTTTTCCGCTGTCGCTTCGGCGCAACGGGAGGGGCGGTGTGGGAATGCGCGCTCGTCGCACCTAAAGAAAAAGGCCCCAAAGAAAAAGGGCGCGGTCCGAAGACCACGCCCTTTCCCGGTAATCGTAAGGCTTGTCGCCCCGACTTCCGTTTCGTCGCGATTAACGCTTAGAGAACTGGATGCTACGGCGTGCACCGGCCTTACCGTACTTCTTACGCTCAACGACGCGGGCGTCGCGGGTAAGGAAGCCGGCAGCCTTCACAGCGCCGCGCAGAGCCGGCTCGTAGCGGCTCAGAGCCTGAGCGATACCGTGCTTCACGGCACCGGCCTGACCGGACAGACCGCCGCCGACAACGGTAGCGATCACGTCGTACTGGCCTTCGCGATCAGCAACCAGGAACGGCTGGTTGATCACGAGACGAAGGGTCGGACGAGCGAAGTAAACTTCCTGGTCACGGCCGTTGACGGTAACCTTGCCCGTGCCCGGCTTCACCCAAACGCGTGCAACGGCGTTCTTGCGGCGACCGGTAGCGTAGGCGCGGCCATAAGCGTCGATCTGCGGCTCGCGAATCGGAGCGGCGGTGACTTCACCGTCGCCAGCGCCGAGGGACTTCAGGTCCTCAAGGGAATGCTTCTCGACCATTATGCGCCTCGCTTATTCTTGGCGTTCATCGACGCCACGTCCAGCACAACCGGGCTCTGGGCTTCATGCGGGTGCGAAGCGCCGGCATAAACGCGCAGGTTGCGCATCTGCTGGTGGCCGAGCGGACCGCGCGGAACCATGCGCTCAACGGCCTTCTCCAGAACGCGCTCCGGGAAGCGGCCTTCGAGAACCTTGTCTGCGCGAACTTCCTTGATACCGCCGGCATAGCCGGTGTGGCGGTAGTAGAACTTCTGCGTCAGCTTGCGGCCGGTGAACTTCACCTTGTCCGCGTTGATGACGATGACGTTATCGCCGCAATCCACGTGGGGAGTGAAGCTGGTCTTGTGCTTGCCGCGCAGGTGGTTGGCGATGATGGTGGCGAGACGGCCTACTACGAGACCTTCTGCGTCGATCAACAGCCACTTCTTTTCCACCTCCGCCGGTTTGGCGACGTAGGTCTTCATGATGTGCCTCGGTGTTCACAAATCAAATGGCGACGGAAAATCCGCCGCCGAACCATGGGCTAATTGCGTGAGGCGGGGCACAGAGTCAAGGAGAAAGCAGGGTTTTGGCGTGTGGTAAAATAATACCACACTGAAATTGGGGCTGAGTTTCAATCCGCTGCATGACGTTTGAGGATTTCCAGGGGAATGAGCAGCAGCGTTGCCTCGTTGGTGGCCTCCAGCTTGAGGGGCGGGGCAACGCCTGCCTGTAGCGCCTCCACCCAGCGCAGGGCGCACAGGCACCAGCGATCGCCGGGTTTCAGGCCCTCAAACTCATACTTGGGGCGCGGGGTTGAGAGGTCGTTGCCGCGGCTTTTGCTGAAGGCGAGGAACTCTTCGGTCATCACGGCGCAAACCAGATGCAGGCCAATGTCCTCCGGCCCGGTGTTGCAGCACCCGTCGCGATAAAAGCCGGTGCGCGGGGAGAAGGAGCAGGCGGTCAACTTGCCGCCCAGAACGTTGCGCGGTGATCCGTGGCGCTCAACCGGGTCGTCGAAGGCCATGATCTCTCCCTGTCTAGACTCGGGTTTCTGTCTTCACCCATTCCAGATAGGGGGCAAATCCGCCGATTACAGGCCATGCGACGATGCAGGGCGTATCGTAAGGGTGAATTTCGCGCAGGCGCGCAACGAGGGCGTCCACCCGGTCCGCCGTGGTCTTGAGAAGCGCGGCAGATTCGCTGTCCCGCTCGATGGCCCCCTTCCATTTGTAAATGGAAGTGAGGCCCGGCATCAGGTTGGCGCAGGCGGCAAGCTGTTCGCGCACCAGATTGGTGACGGCTTCCTCCGCGGCGAAATGTGCCGGGAAGGTTACATACACACTCACCACGCCTGTTTCCGATGTGCCGCTCATGGCTGGCCTTCCTTCTGCCGCCTCAGGCAACGCGACCGATGTTGCGCCCGCGGTGCGCATAGAACAACGCCGCAGCCAGCAGAACGGCAGCACCGCCCTGATGCGCCACGCCGAGAACGATCGGCACGGCATAGAGAATGGTGAGAATGCCGAGCGTGATCTGGAAGGCCAGCGCAGTGCCGAACAGCATGGCGCGGCTCTTCATGGCCTCGATGCCGGTGCGGAAGCCGTCCACCATCCACAAAACGCCAACCACGGCGAGCGCATAGGCGATTAAGCGGTGGATGAACTGCACCACAATGCCGTTCTCGGCCAGGTTCAGCCAGCCGAGGCCCGCTTCCCACATGTTGGGCGGAACGAGGCTGTCACCCATCAGCGGCCAGGTGTTGTAGGCAAAGCCTGCGTTCAGGCCCGCAACGAACGCGCCCATCACGATCTGGGCCACCAGCAGCGCAAAGAACGGCACGGCCCAGCGATTGGCTGTGCTCGGGGCGGGCTGGCGGCTGCGGTCTGCCACAAGGTTCAGCGCCGTCCACACAAGGCCCGCCAGAATGGCCAGTGCGATGCCGAGGTGGGTGGCGAGGCGATAGTGGCTGACGTCCGTGCGCTCGGTCAGGCCGGAGGAGACCATCCACCAGCCGACCGCGCCCTGAAGGCCGCCCAGGACAAGCAAGCCCCACAGCGGCTTGCTGTAGCCCTCAGGGATGCGGCGGCGGAACAGGAACCAGAAGAACGGCAGGGCATAGGCAAGGCCGATGACGCGGCCCAGCAGGCGATGGCCCCACTCCCACCAGAAGATGTTCTTGAAGTCATCCAGCGACATCCAGGCGTGTTCGAGCTGGTACTCGGGGATCTGCTTGTAAGCCTCGAAGGCTTCGTGCCAGTCCTCATCGGTCAGCGGCGGAATAGCGCCCGTGACCGGCTTCCACTCGACGATGGACAGGCCCGATTCCGTCAGCCGGGTCGCGCCGCCCACAATCACCATCAGGAACACAAGGCTGGCCACCAGCAGCAGCCAGGTGGCAACGGCGCGCCGGTTGGACTGCGATTGCGCAGCACCGGCAGACAGGCTTGTCAGGGTATCGCTCATGATCTGCTCCCTAGGCGGAACCGTTCGCCCAGCCAAGCCCCTGCGACATAAGGCGTGCCGCAGCGGTAGCCATTTGGCCTCTGGGCGATAAGGCAGGGGGGTGGGGGCACTTGGAAGGGGTGAAGCGTTTTATTGCACGCAAGGGGCTTGCCGGATGCAGGGTGTGATAATATATCATGTCTCGTTGTGAGGAGTTCCGCGAATGCCCAGGCCTGACTGGTTGGATTTTTCGGCGATCGGCGTGTCCGGCCTGTGTCTGGTGCATTGCCTGACCAGCGGCGCGTTCGTGGTCGGGCTGTCGGCTGTCAGCCTGAGCGCTCCCTCCAGCCATGAATTCCATCTTTATACCCTGCTGGCGGCTTTCGTGCTTGCGGCATGGGCGCTGGGGCGCGGCTGGCTGCGCTTGCGGCGCAGCGCGCCGGTGATGCTGGGCGGGGCCGGCCTTGGGCTGATGGGCCTTGGCGTGCTGCCGATGATGCTCGGCTGGCCTGAGGTGGCGCTGACGGTTGCGGGCGTCACGGTGCTGGCCGCGGCTCATGTGCTGAACTGGCGCGGTTTGCGCAAACTGGACTGCGGCGGGCGCTGCGCCCGTCACCCGGCTCATCATCAGGCGTCGCCGGTTTCTCTGAAAGACGCGGCCTGAGCAAATATTCATCCCCCAAAGATTGCGGTGTTCCCCTGCCGGGGGTAATGCTTGGGGTGAGGTTGTTATGGCGCACGAGCATCACAAACATAGCGGGCATGGACATTGCCACCACGGCGAGCATTTGGCGCCCGAGGAGCGCCTTGAGGCGGCCGGGGCGGCGCTGGAGCGCCGGGGCGAGCAATGGACCCCGCTGCGGCAGTCCGTTTACGAGGCATTGTCGAGCTTCGAGCAGCCGTCCAGCGCCTATGACATTGCCGAGCGGGTGTCGGCCAAGGAGGGGCGGCGCATTGCCCCCAACACGGTTTACCGCATCCTCGACCTGTTCGTGGCGACCAACCTTGCCAAGCGCATCGAGTGCCGCAACGCCTTTCTCGTTTGCGATCACCCTGACCATGTGCATGACTGCATCTTTCTGGTGTGCAACCGCTGCGGCGTGACCACCCACATCGATGACGACGGCATCGCCGGGGAAATCCGCAATGCCGCCAAGGCGCGGGGCTTCACGCCCGAGCAGCCGGTCATTGAGGTCAAGGGCCTGTGCAGCGCCTGCACCGCTGCGTAACCTCTCCCTTATCTTTCCTTGTCGAAGACGCCTGCGCCCAGCCGTTGATCGCAGCCCTCTGGTCAGCCCCGCTTCGCTCGGTTACCTGAAGCATAACGATTATAAACTACGACGGGCGACGGGCAGATGGAGCAGGCTTACCAGCGCTTGATGGCATACCCTTGGGTTGACCGGGCGATCGACCTCGGCCTTGGCGTCATTGCCGCCATCATCATCATTCTGATCGGCTGGTACATTTCAGGCTGGATGAGCCGTCGGGCCAAGGCGCTGATGATGGAGCGCATCCATCTCGACGAGACGGTGGCGCTGTTCCTGTCGGCGGTGGTGCGGTACGGCGTTCTGGTGCTGGTCGTTGTGATGGCCCTGCCCAAGTTCGGCGTGGAGCCCACCAGCATATTGGCGGTGCTTGGCGCGGCGGGCCTTGCCATCGGCCTTGCGCTTCAGAACACCCTCTCCAACATCGCGGCGGGCATCATGCTGGTGTTCCTGCGCCCGCTGCGGGTGGGGGAAATTGTGCAGGTGGGCGGCGTGACCGGCTCGGTCATCTCTGTTGGTTTGTTCAACACCGAGCTGCGCCAGCTGGACGGCCTTTACGTCGCCATGCCCAATTCGCAGATCTGGTCGTCCCATGTCGTCAACTACAGCTGCAATGCCACCCGCCGGGTGGAGGTGCTGGTGGGCGTCGCTTATGATGCCGATCTGGAGCAGGCCCGCGCCCTGCTGCTGGAGACGGCCCGCGCCCTGCCGGACGTGCTGGCGGCCCCTGAGCCGGAAGTGGGCATCACCGCGCTCAACCAGAGCAGTGTCGATATGAAGGTGCGCGCCTGGGTGC
>JAEZBH010000067.1 GCA_023427285.1 Pseudomonadota bacterium | reverse complement strand
GATCTGGTCCGTTGACTGCTTCGTGGGATTTTATCTGACGTTTCCGGTTCGCAGGTCATTGCTGCCAAACCGCGCCTCCCCGCCAAGCGCCACCTGGCTTCAGCGCTGGAAGCCAAGCTGGTTCGTGCGGCGGCGCTCCTCCTCCTACAAACTGAATTTCGATCTCCACCGGGCGGGCGGTTTGTGGATCTGGCCGCTGCTGCTGGTGTTTGCATGGTCGAGCGTGTCGTTCAACCTGCCGCAGGTTTATATTCCCCTCATGAACCAGTTCGGGGCAGAGGACAGCCGCGAGGCCTATTTCAATTCCTTTCTGCCCAAGCCCCGCCACGATCCGGCCCTGACTTTCGATCAGGCTCTGGAGCGCGGCAAACAGCTTGCAGTGCAGGAGGCGGACCGGGCGGGCCTTGCCCTTCGGGCCGATGGCGAGAGCTACCTGTGGCACGCGCCCGAGGTTGGAGCCTTCGTTTACGGCTTCACCACATCGGCTGACATCTCGAAGCACGGCGCAGGCACGAGCGTTGCTTTTGACTCAAACACCGGCGCGCTGAAATTCGTGCAAATTCCAACCGGCCAGAACAGGGCCAATACCTTCACCACATGGATTTCAATGCTGCACACGGCCCATGTGTTCGGCACGCCCTGGCGGATTGCGGTCAGCCTGATGGGCGCGTTGACCACCCTGCTGTGCATCACCGGCGTTATTATCTGGACCCGCAAGCGATCCGCCCGGCTGTGCCGTCACAAACGGATCAGCCCCGCCGCCTGAGCGCGTTCAGCTGGGCGCAATGGCATCAACAAGTCCCCAGGCAAGCGCCTGCCGTGCCGGAACCCGGCACATGGTCAGGGCCATATAGGCGGTTCGCTGTCGCCCGATGCGCCGTGGCAAACTGACGGTGCCGCCCGCCCCCGGCAGCAAGCCGTACCGCAGCTCGGGCAGCTGGAACCATGACCGGGGCGAGGCCGTCACCCGCGCAGCAAAGGCCGCCATTTCCACGCCCGCGCCGATGGCTGCACCGTTGACATGAACCGCCAGCCGGTCCGCCAGTTTGCACAACCTGTGCGCGGGCAGGCGCAAGGAGCGGATGCGATGTGCCTCCGCCACGTTGAGCATCTGACCGAACTCTGCAACGTCTCCCCCTTCCGAGAAGCAGCGCCCCTCCCCGGTCAGCTCGATGCGGCGGATAGACGGATCGGCCAGCGCCAGATCAAGCGCCTCGCACAAGGCGTCCCGCAGCGCCGCGTTGATAGCGTTGCGCGCGTTGGGCCGGTTCAGGGTCAGCAACAGGGTCGCCTCCTCCCGGTCAACCCGCAACGGCGGGGCAGTCTCCGGCTCTGGCGCGTCAACTGCCGTGCGGCGGCTGCGCCAGTTGCCGAATTCAGGACCGGCCTGCAACGCGGCAAAAGCCAGACTTTCCGCAACCAGCGCATTTTTTGCAGACATGTCCGCGCTGGCCCGCAGGTGCTGCACCAGCACCATGGCCGCATAGGGCGCATGACGCACGTTGCGCTCGATGAGTGCCAGATCACGCGCATCCTCCAGCACAACGTCACAGGCCGCCGCCAGCTGGGGCGCGGCCGCGCTGCTGCCGAGTCCGATGACCGGACAGGGCATATCCGCCAGCCGATCGGCCAGCACGGGGTCTGCATCTGCCAGAGAAAAAGCAATTGCCGGGGTCTCTGAACCGGGGCCGTAGCGCTCTGCTTCTGTCGGGTCGATGGCCAGATCGGCCAGTTGTTTGGCGCTCAGCAACATGGGGGCGATGATGGCCAATTGCTCCTGCGCCGTAAATACGCCTCCCCTTGCAGCGGGGGCATATATCGTCGGGGCGTCATGCCTGCGCCCCCGATCATCGTTATGACGATGACTGGCGCGCCCGACCTCTAAGAGCTTGATGGTTTTGCCCCAGACCATACCCTGAGGCTGTAAATGGCAGCCACCAGACTGCCGGTTGAGATTGCAAACAGGGTTTGAGAGCCGATCGCGCGCAAGCCTTACAGTGTTCTGAGGACGTGATGAAACCGGGTACCAAACTGAAAAGCGCAGTGTGCGACACCGAAGTAATGGTCATTCGCGGCAGCGGGCTCATCGTTGAATGCGGCGGCCAGCCCATGGGCGAGAGCAAGCCCGCCGCACCTGCAGACCTCAACCCGAATTTTGCCGAGGGCACGCGCATCGGCAAGCGTTATGTCGATGAAACCGGCTCGGTTGAGCTGCTGTGCGTCAAGCAGGGCAAGGGATCGCTTTCCATCGGCGGGAAGGCGCTCCAGATCAAGGACGTAAAGCCCCTGCCGTCGTCGGACTAAGGCGCGCATCATGAACATTTCGCTCATCCTGCAAATGGCCGCCGATGCCGCCCCCGAGCGCATTGGCATCGTGTGCGAACAGAAGCGCTGGTCGTACTCTGATTTGCTGCAAGCGGCCCGGGGCGCTGCCCTCAGCATCATCGAGAGCGGCTGTCAGCATGTGGCCCTGCTCGACCAGAGCAGCGAGGCCAACGCCATCGCCCTGTTCGGCGCAGCCATTGCAGGCGTTCCCTACGTCCCCCTGAATTTCCGTCTGGCCGATACAGATTTGGCGGCTTTGCTCGCCCGCATTGAACCGGCCTATATCATTGGCGATGCCGATCGGGTCCGCGCCCTCAGCCGGGGTGCGAACCACACCATCTGGACCCGCGGCGATTTCGTGCAAGACGCCGTGCAGCGGGGCGCATCGGCGGGCGAGACCGATGACCTGAGCGAAGGCGTTGCCGTGCAGCTCTTCACCAGCGGCACCACAGCGGCTCCCAAGGCCGCCTTGCTGCGTCACGGCAATCTGCTGTCGTACATTTTCGGCACGCTGGAATTCGGCGCGGCGGATGAAAGCGAGGCCGCGCTGGTCAGCGTTCCACCCTACCATATCGCCGGCATTGCCGCGCTGCTCAGCTCCATTTATTCCATGCGCCGCATTCTGCTGTTGCCCGCGTTCGACCCGGACGGCTGGCTGCATCTGGCAGCGGCGGAAAAAGCCACCAACGCCTTTGTGGTGCCAACCATGCTGGCGCGTATCATCGCGCGGATGGACGAGGGCGCGAGCGCAGACCTCTCGTCGCTGCGCGCCATCGCCTATGGCGGCGGGCGGATGCCGCTGGAGCTGATTACCAGGGCGCTGGAGCTGTTCCCGACAACGGATTTCACCAACGCCTATGGCCTCACCGAAACCAGCTCGACCATCGCGTTGCTGGGGCCGGACGATCACCGCCAGGCATTCAGGTCCGCCGACCCGCAGGTGCGGGCGCGCCTTGCCTCTGTGGGCCGACCGCTGCCCACGATCGAGCTGGAAATTCGCGACGAGGAAGGCCGCGTGCTTCCCGCAGGCGAGCGCGGCGAGATTTACGTGCGCGGCGAGCAAGTGTCCGGCGAATACCGCGAGCGCAATGCCCGCGACACCGACGGCTGGTTCCCGACCCGCGATGCGGGCTGGCTGGACGCAGAAGGCTATCTCTTCCTTGCCGGGCGCGCCGATGACGTGATCGTGCGCGGCGGCGAGAATATCTCGCCGGGAGAAATCGAGGACGTGCTGATGACGCATCCGGCCATTGCCGATGCCGCCGCCGTCGGCGTTCCCTCGCTGGAATGGGGC
>JAEZBH010000009.1 GCA_023427285.1 Pseudomonadota bacterium | reverse complement strand
CCGCAGGTGAGCGCGAGCGGCGAGCCGCAGGCCGGTTTGCTGTTCACGATTGCCAATCCTCATGCCGAGGCGATGACGGTTCACATTTCCGCAAACGCCTATGCGCCCTTCAAGCGCACCCTTGTCGTGCCGGGCAAGGGATCGGTCGAGACGCTGGTGCCAACCGCAGGCGGGCACACCTGGTATGATGTCTCGGTGAGGCTGGAGGGCTGCGCTTACTTCCTGCAACGCTATGCGGGTCGTATCGAGACGGGCAGGAGCAGCATTTCCGACCCTGATATGGGCAACGCCGCCTTGATGTGAGGACAGAAGCATCAAGCAGGCTTGCCGACGCGGGCCGGAAGGATCTCCAGCATTTCCCCCCTTTGTGACGGGTGCGGCAATGACGCGTTTGGAGATCCTTCCGGCAGCGGTTAGAGTTCCTGATCGGTAAAAGCGTAAAAAGGTCATGGTCATGGAACTTGAAGGCAAGGAAAAGTTGCGCTGGATCTTCAAGACCGGCGGGCTGGGCCGTTGCCCGCATTGCGGCAAGGGCAAGATGTTTGCCGGCTGGCTGAAAATGGCCAAGCGCTGCGAGTCCTGCGGCCTTGACTACAGCTTTGCCTCGCCAGATGACGGCCCGGCCTTTTTCGCCATGACCATCGTCTCGTTCCCGCTGGTGGGCTTCGCCATCTGGCTGGAGATGGTCTATTCGCCCGGCTGGCTGGTTCACCTGCTGACCTCCGGCCCGCTGATCGTGCTGGGGTGCATGGGCTTCCTGCGTCCGCTCAAGGGCTGGATCGTTTCCTCGCAATACGTGAACAAGGCCGCCGAAGCCGGTTCGGAAGAGCTGGTCCGTCGCCTGCGCGAAGGCAAGTCTGACAGCTGAAGCCGTTCTTCTGCGCCTGAACGCTGTGTTTCGGGTTGGTTTTCGCCTGCCCCTTGACAGGCAAATAACAAGTCACATATAGGTTTTTGACGATCGGCGCGTTCGCCGACCGCCGTGCCGTGTTGCGTGCCATGTGAGCGAGATCGGCCAGCCTGTTGCTGGCCGGTGCAACAAGGGGAGGCGGTCATGGGGCGTGAGGCTGAGGTTTCAATCGAGGCGAACTGCCGATTTTCAAACAGTTTTGCGACGCTTCTGCTTGGGGCGCTGGTTGATCTGGCTTTGCGGCTGGGCGTGCTGCTGGCTGGGTTGTGGGGCGGCGCTGTGAAAGCCGTCGTGCAGCATCAGAATGTCACGTATGACACTTTACCCGAGGGGGCGGGGGTTGGGGGTTTTGAGGCGTCAGTTTGGGTGCGGGCTGACGACGGCATAGGCTCGGCAGGGCAGGCCGCAGATAAAGTGTCACGGCGGAAGGCCGGGCTGGCAGATGTATGCGGCAGAGAACCAGCCGCAGGGGAGGGGCTGGTCCCCTGCGCGGTTCATGGCTATGGCTTGGGATCTGGCGCTCTTGTGGGCGGCGCTGTGCGTGCGCCTTGCCCAAGCGTTGCTTCAGTGGTTGGGGTGGGTGTCCGCCCGGTTGCGGTATTCGATGGGCACCCATTCGTAGCTGCCGCTGGCGGTCTCGCGCAGGCGGCCAACGCCGGGGAACTGGATGTGGGGTCCTGCAATCAGCGCGCCTTCGCGGGCGAAGCGGGCGAAGAGCTGCTTGCGCACGGCCTGGGCTTGCTCGGGGTCGATATCGTAGGTCATGGTGACGGCGGGGCGGGGGAACTGCACCGGGCCGACGTGGACGGTATCGCCGATGAACGTGATGGACTGGCCCCGGCTGGTGAGGGTGTAAATGGCGGTGCCGGGCGTGTGGCCGGGGTGCTCGACGCCGGTCAGGCCGGGCAGGATTTCCGTGCTGCCGGAGAAGGGGCGCACTTTCGCCGCCGGATAGGTGCCAACGGTTGCGGCATAGGTTTTCAGGAACGGCTCGGGATACCCGGCGCTTTTGGCGGCAGCGACATTGCCGAAGAAGGCAGCATCATGCTGGCCAAGGTGGATGGTGGCCTTCGGGAACGCAGGCTTGCCGCCTGCCGCAAGCCCGCCGATGTGGTCCATATGCGCATGGGTGATGAGCACGTCGGTAATCTCGTCAGGCTTGATGCCGAGCGCGGCAAGGCTTGCGCCCATGCGCCCGCCGACGCCGGGGCCGAACAGCTCGCCAGAGCCGACATCGACCAGAACCTTGCGGTCTCCGGTCTCGATGAGGAAGGCGTTCAGCGACATCTCGATGGGGTTGGAGAGAAACTGGCGGGCCAGCAGCGTGTCGATCTCAGGCGGGGTGATGCCGCGCATGAGGCCGTGAATGTCTTGCGAGACGGTGCCATCGGTCAGCGCGGTTACCACCGCATCGCCCACCCGGAAACGGTAGCCGCCCGGTTGTTGGGCTTCGCTGCCCGGCGGGGTGATTGTGGCGGCGATGGACGGGCTTGCGGCGAGAACAGCGGCCAGAACGGCAAGCGAGGAAAAAACGGCGCGCATGGAAAACCGGCCTTCCGTGAAGACTGCGTTGGAATAGTCCATGCAGCTGATCGCGGCGGGCGGGGATTGTCAAGATTGCTTGAGGCGAGTGCGCTTGAGGCGAGTGCGCTGGAGGTGAGGG
>JAEZBH010000521.1 GCA_023427285.1 Pseudomonadota bacterium | reverse complement strand
CTGTAAAACCATGTACTGTTAGCAGGATCTGGAAAAGATCTTATCCTGCATCGTGGATGTCGCCTTCCACTGTTCCAATAATCGCAGTGCCCACCGTCTGGCCGAAAAACTTCTGGTTGGTCAACGGCTGGATGATCTCCATGACCTCGCGCAATATTTCTCCAGCAAGGATAAGCCCTGCCAGATAATATTGGTGCTGCTCATAGCGCCGGCCAACTTCGATCATTCCCTGCCGGCAGTCTTCGACAATATGCAAAGGGTCATCGCCGTCTGCGATACGCAGCTGCACAAGCCTGAGCACTTCCTGATCTTGAAGGTCCGCGACACTGCGGATTAAGTCGGCCGAGAGTTTGTTGTTCCCTTCACCCATGATTGTTCCATCTCCTGTAAAGAAGGTTAGACACCCACACTAGTCTTAAATCGCAGCTGATCCCCCCGGCAAATAAACCATCCCCAACTGGCTACGCAGTCGTTGAAATTATAGAAAATGTGCTCGATGCGGAATGCTGGCATACCGACTTCGGTATGCAGTACAAAAGCCTCTTCCTGGTTTAGCACAGTCGCATCGATCGAAAGATCTCCGCGTTTTAAGAAGGTATGCCCCGTACCGGTAAACAACCCACCCAGCGATGTTACTTCCAGCTCGGCTTCAACTGTCGGATTGCTGGGGTCGAGGATCAAATACTCGCGGTGGAACATGATCGGTTGATTCTCGCGTGAGAGCAGGCGGCGGATGTAGATAACGCGCGTGCCCTGGTTGATATTCAATTTCGACGCGATCCGCTCATCCGCGCTCACGGCAGCCGCGCCCATGATCCGCACAGAAGTACGCTTATCCGCAAAGATGCTCTGCAGGCCCTGCAAACCAAACGTGGCGCTGCTCAGCATCAGCGGCTTCAGGAATGTGCCGTGGCCTTTGCGCGTTTCGGCAATTTCCTGCTCCACGAGAACTTTAATCGCCCGGCGGGCGGTGATATTGCTAACCAGATATTTATCACACAGCTCGGCTTCAGAGGGCAGCCGCTCACCCGGACGATACTCGCCAGCCGCTATTTTCCGGCGCAGTATATTCGCCAGCTGGTTGTACGCTGGCTCGAATGAATCGCGGTCTATTTCTTCTGTAGCCGAAGGTAGTCGGTTCGTAGTATCCATAATTAGGTGCAATCCGAATATTTAGAATATCCCCGCAATAGATGAATGATGGAATTATAAATCAGAGTGGGCGAGGAAACGCAGGAAATTCATCCTCTTGACTTAAAGCTTATTATACCAATATAATGACTAACGTACTATAGATCCACCCCCACTTTCTGGAGTTACAAATGAAAATCATTGGCGAGAAGATTAATGGCACTCGCAAGCTCGTTGGTAAAGCGATTGCCGAACGCGATGCTACGTTCATTCAGAACCTGGCGAAAAAACAGGTTGCTGGCGGAGCGCACTGGCTCGACATTAATGCCGGAACCCGGCCCGACCTGGAGCCGGACGACCTGGTGTGGTTGGTGAACCTGGTGCAGGAAGTTGTGGATGTTCCGCTTTGCCTCGACAGCGCGAACCCCAAGGCTCTGCGAGCGGCAATGGCGGTGGTCAAGCAGACCCCGATGATCAACTCGATCAGTGGTGAGCCGTACCGCCTGGAAGGAATCGTTCCGATTGTGGCGGAATTCAATACGCCCGTCATCGCGCTGTGCCTGGATGATCGCGGCATCCCCGCCACGACAGAAGGCCGGTTGGAAACCCTGGCGAAGATGGTTGAAGTCACGCGCCAGGCCGGTATCCCCGATGAGAACCTCTATATCGACCCGCTGGTGATGACCATTGCGACGAATACCAACGCGGGCAACATCATCTTCGATACCATTCGCACCGTCCGCCAGACATACCCCACCTCGCACATGGCGTGTGGGCTCAGCAACGTATCCTTTGGTCTCCCCGTCCGGTCGCTCATCAACCGGACCTTCCTGACCCTGGCGATCAACGCCGGTCTGGATACGGCAATCATCGATCCGAATGACCGCGATCTTCAGGCGACCATGTTTGCTGCCGAACTGCTGCTTGGCCGTGACAGGCACTGCTTGAATTACACCCGCGCTTACCGTTCTGGCAAGTTGGAAGCCCCTGTTGCCGCACCCGCACCGGCTGCCGCAGTGACTGCTCCCAAAGCCTGACCGTATTCACCCATTCCAATATATTACCGAGTAGATTAAGGAGAATGCAAATGTCTGAAGAACTTATCAATGCCATCGCCGAGATGGATGACGAACAGGCAGTCCGTTTGACGAAAGAACTGCTGGCCCAGGGTGTCGATCCCGTTTCTATCTTGGGAGACTGCCGCGCCGCCATGGAAATCGTCGGCAAGCGCTTCGAGAGTGGTGAATACTTCATCTCGGAACTGATCCTGGCTGGTGAAACCCTCAAAGCGATCAGCGCTGAGGTCAAACCGCTGATTAAGCAAGACGCGGGTGGCAACAAGCTGGCGAAAATTTTGGTCGGCACCGTCAAGGGTGATATCCATGACATCGCGAAGGATATTGTGGTCTTCATGCTCGACGTCAACGGCTTCGAGGTCAAAGACCTCGGTATCGATGTGCCGGTTGAGACGTTCGTGAGCGAAGTGAAGACCTGGCAGCCGGATATCGTCGCCCTCAGCGGCTTCCTAACCCTGGCGTACACCTCGATGAAAGAAACCGTAGAAGCAATCGAAGCAGCTGGACTGCGCGATAAGGTCAAGATTATGGTTGGCGGCGGCACGGTCGATGCGGCAGTGTGCAGCTACGCCAAAGCCGATGGTTGGGGCACCGATGCCATGACCGCCGTTTCTCTTGCCAAGCAGTGGTCCAACTAAACGTAACGGAGACAAAAAAATGAGCCAGACATTTCAGGATCCCGACTGCGGGAAATTGCCCGAGCAGTTGTTCGCGGAACGCACCAAGCGCTTCGCCGATGCGTACGCACTGAAGCAGCCTGACCGCATCCCGGTCGCGCTGATGTTAGGTCACATGCTGGCGGAAATGTTCCCCGTCACCCGCTTAGAGCTGTATGAAAACCCGGCAAAGCACCAGGAAGTTCTCGAGCAGGCAGCCCAGTTCTTCAACGCCGATTCGGTCGGTGGATTGGTTGGCGGCCCGGCAGTGAGCAAAATCCTGGGCGATCAGATGACCAAGTGGCCGGGTTATGGACTGGATGAGAACGGCTCGTTCCAGTTCAACGAAAAAGAGTTTATGAAGCCGGAAGATTACGACGCCTTTATCGCCGATCCTTCTGACTTTGCTCTGCGCAAATATATGCCGCGCGCCTTCTCCGCTCTGGAAGGTCTGGCTGCCATGCCCAATACCGCCATGTGGAACTTTGGCTTCTACCACACTTGGAACCTTGCGGCGTACGCAAACCCGGCTGTGCTGGCGGCTTTCGAGGCGCTGTATAAGGCTGTTCAGGCCTCCGCTGCCGCCTTCCCCGCGATGATGGCAGGCTTCCAGCGCATGGCTCAGTTGGGCTTTGCGCCCGGGCTGAACCTGGGCATCGTGGTTGAAGCGCCGTTTGACTTTATGTCGGACACGCTGCGCGGTATGCGCGGCATCATGCTCGATCTTCACCGCCGCCCCGAGAAGCTGCTCGCAGCGATGGATAAAGCGCTGGAGTTCCAGCTCGATTTTGCCATCAACCAGGCGAGGGCGATTCACTCGAACGAAGTCTTCATCCCGCTGCACCGCGGTTCGGACGGCTTCATGTCGATCCCGCAGTTCGAGAAGTTCTACTGGCCTACGCTCAAAGCGATGCAGCTCCGCCTGATCGAAGCTGGCATCACCCCCGTGGTCTTCTACGAAGGCGTGTGGGATCAGCGGTTGGATTACCTTGCTGAGCTGCCCAAGGGCAAATCGGTGGGTCTGTTCCAGAACAGCGACATCTTCAAAGTCAAGAAGGTCATTGGCGATGTGATGTGCATTCAGGGCGGCATGCCGGTCTCGATGCTGACCACCAGCGCCGATGAGGTCCGCGCTTGGACCAAGCGCTTATGCGAAGAGGTTGGCAAGGACGGCGGTTTTGTGATGAGCACCAACATTGGTGACATGGAAGGCGCGAAACCGGAACTTGTCAAAGTTTGGGTAGATTCGACGAAAGAATTCGGCACCTATTAATCAAATGTAATACACGCGGCAGGCAGATCATCTGCCTGCCGCGTGACATTAAGCCATTGACAGTGTATTTTTCGCCTCCTATACTTCTCTATAGAAGTTTCCCACATTATTGGTCTCTTTACTGTTATATGTCTGATTAGTCTGTATTCTGGTAGGGCCGGTTTGCGTTCTCGTATCTTTCCGGTTTCTAAAACAATCGAGTTACTACGCCACAAAAAGCTGCGTTTAACCAGCCGGTATTTCATTTCCCCTACACACGGAGTTAAAGATGACCAACGCGATTTATAAGGTCGATTTCCAACCCGTCGGAAAGCGCGTGGAAGTTAAGCCAGGCATGACCATACTCGACGCAGCTCGCCAGGCTGGGATCCCGCTAACTTCGGACTGCGGGGGTGGGGGATCTTGCGGACAATGCCGGGTGATCGCCCGCGAACAATCGGCGCTGACCAAACCCAGCCTGTCGGAAGAAGGGGAACTGACCGCCGAGGAACTTTCCGCGGGGTACCGCATGGCATGCCAGACGGAAGTACTTGGGGATGTAAAGATCGATATCCCGGTCAATTCGCTTATCTCAGGACAGCGTTTGCAGGTGGAATCGAGCCGCAGCGCGAGCGCAGCGCCGGGATTAGTAGGAGATCGGGTCGTGCAGTCGTATCACGTGTGTGTGCCAGAGGCAACGCTCCATGATTTGCGCAGCGATCTCCAACGCGTGCTAGATGGTTTGGCGTTCGATCACAGCCGGCCGGGACTGACTGCAAATCCGCCCGCGGTGCGCATGCTGCCAGCCTTGCTGCGCAGCCATAACTGGCAGGTAACCGCCCTGGTGCGCGGTAACGAGGTAATTGCGTTCTTACCACCAAATGCCCAACCGGTAGGGATGGCAATTGACCTGGGTACCACCAAAGTGGCGGCCTATCTGGTTGACCTGACAACCGGCGAGACGATCACCGCCGAAGGACGGCCCAACCCGCAGATCGGTTACGGCGAAGATGTCATCTCGCGCCTGGTGTACGCAATGAATAAGCCCAACGGTGGACAGACTCTTTCTACAGCGGTGTATAAAACGTTGGAAGAGCTGGCCGAGCTGCTTGCGGAAAAGGCCGGTATTCCCACTTCGCATATTGTCGAAATGTGCATTGTTGGCAATACAGCGATGACACACATCCTGCTGGAATTTCCTGTCAGCCAGCTCGCTCTGGCACCCTACGTTTCCGCGAGCGCCACTCCACAAGAGGTCCGCGCCGTAGATATGGGCCTGCCGCTTGGTGGTGATGCGCGCGTTTATGTACCGTCCTGTGTGGCTGGCTACGTTGGCGCGGATCTGGTGGCAATGACACTGGCATCTGGCATCGGCTTTGACGACCGGACCGTTCTAGGTGTGGATATTGGCACCAACACGGAAATCGTCCTTTCCTTGAAAGGGCAGGAGCGGCTGGTGGCGCTCTCTTGTGCTTCCGGTCCTGCTTTTGAGGGTGCGCATATCCGATATGGCATGCGCGCTGCCGCAGGAGCGATTGAACGCGTCTGGCTGAACGGCGGACCGGCTGCGGTGCAAACCATTGGCAATGCCCCGGCGGTCGGAATTTGCGGGTCTGGCATTATTGATGCAGTCTCGGAAATGCGCCGGGTTGGCGTGATTAATTCCAAGGGACGGTTGCAAGCGGACCAGCCCAATGTGCGCCAGAACGCGGCGCGCGGTGGATTGGAATATGTGCTGGTTGCCGCCGAGCAGACGGGGATCGGTGAAGATATCACCATCACCCAAAATGACGTGGATGAGATCCAGTTTGCGAAAGGGGCAATCCTTGCCGGGATTACGGTCCTGCTGCAGG
>JAEZBH010000557.1 GCA_023427285.1 Pseudomonadota bacterium | reverse complement strand
AGTTTCATGACACTCGACAGCATCTGGCAATGGATCATCATCCTCATAGCCGTTGCCCTGGTTGCCTACCCTCTGGCGATCGTGCTGCGCAGAACCGGCCATAGCGGATGGTGGGCGCTGCTCTACTTCGTCCCTCTCCTGAACCTGATCGGCCTGTGGGTCTGGGCCTTCAAGAAATGGCCTAACCGGGAGTGAAGGGAGCCACCTTTCCCCTCTCCTGCGCCCCTGTCATGCCGACCATGCAGGAAGAGCGAAAAAGGGGGCCGGCCCGAAGGCCGGCCAGGTACATCCACAAGGGTGAGTGGATTTCGGTCTGGCCAGAGGCGATGCGCCCGGCACCCTGTCCGTCGGGCGACGCCGCCTTTGCCCGTTATGAGACGTGGATCAGCCCTTGTTGAACAGGCTGAGAATGGCTTGCGGCTGCTGGTTGGCGATGGAGAGCGCCTGCGTGCCCAGCTGCTGCTTCACCTGAAGCGCGGTCAGGCGGGCGGATTCGCGGGCCATGTCCGCATCGACCATGTTGCCGATGCCGGTTTCCACCGTATCGCCGAGCTTGACGATGAAGGTGCCCTGACGGTCCATCGAGTTGGAGCCCGCGCCCATGACGGTCAGGGCCTCGCTCACGTTCTTGATGGAGGCATCGATGATGGCAATGAGCGCCTCAGCTTCTGCCGCCGTGGTGAACGTCGTGTCTTGCGCCAGTTGAATGGCATCGCCCGCTGCCGGGGTGGCACCCGCATCAGCCAGCTGAAGGTTCTGGCGCGGCACCTCGATCTTCAGCGTCGCATCGACGCTGACCAGCGCCACCAGCGTGGCAGGCTTGGTCGGCGGTGCCGCCGGGCCGTCCAGCATGTTGGTGCCGTTGAAGGTGGCGTTCTTGGCAATGGTGACAATCTGGTCGCGCAGGCTGTCGAAGTCCTTCTGCAGAGCCTCGCGGCTCTCATCCGGCAAGCCTTCGTCTGCCGCCTGGGTCACCTTTTCCTTCATATCGATCAGGAGTTCCTGAATCGATTCAGCGGCAGCCATGGAAATATCGAGAACGGAGGTGGCGCGATCGATCGAGCTCTTGATCGCATCGAGCCCCTGACGATCAGCCCGCAGGTTCTGGGCAATGGCGAAGATCGCAGCATTGTCCTTGGCACCGTTCACCTCAAGCCCGGTATTGATGCGCAGCTGGGTTTCCCCGAGGTCGCTCGTCGTGCGGTTCAGGCTTTGCAGGGCGTTCAGCGCGGCAGCGTTGGTATTGATCGACAGGGTCATGTTTTACTCTCCTTGAACCGGGCCTTTCTGCCCGGCGTGTTCACAGAGAGTAAAAGCAAGCCCCGTGCCAACTTTTGGAAAAATTATAACAGTTTGTTTTTATTGTATTTTATATGGAAAAACCGCCAGCTATTGCGCACCGCGGCAGTTTATTCCTCGTCAAACGGAGCACCAAAATTTCCACAGGGCAATTTTGACCCCCTGCTCTTCACCGCCCCGGCTGCCGCCCGCATTGCGCCAGACAAGCGAACGGGCGAGGTGTTGCCACCCCGCCCGTTATGTCTTCTCGCCAACGTCCAGCGCTTAGTTGCGGAACAGCGACATGATCGACTGCGGCGCCTGGTTTGCGATCGACAGTGCCTGCAGGCCCAGCTGCTGCTGGGTTTGCAGAGCGGTCAGTCGTGCGCTTTCCTTGGCCAGATCAGCATCCACGAGGTTGCCGATACCGGTCTCGATGCTGTCGCTCAGCTTGGTTACGAACGTCTGCTGTGCCGAGATCTGCCGCGAGGCAGAGCCCAGGGTGCTCAGCACCGTGTTGATGGCAGCAATACCTGCCACCACAGCATCAGCAGAGGTCTTGGCCACGCCTGCGTCAGCGTCCAGATCCGTGCCATCGCCCCAGTCTGCATCAGCACCGATCACACTGTTCAACAGAGTGTGAAGATCCTGGTTGCTGACTTCCAACTTCAGCGTTGCATCGGTATCGAGCATTGCCGAAATCTTGTCGCCCGTACCCAGAACGGCAGGAGTGCCCGGCACTGCTGCAACGTCGTCAGCGTTGCCCGGAATGCCGTCCGGACCATCGTTGCCCGGCGTGCCTGCCGTACCGGGGGTACCCGGCACATCAGCTTTCAGGATGTTCGAGCCGTTGAACTCAGCGGTGTCGATGAACGTCTTGATCTGATTGATCAGGGCGTTGAAATCGTCCTCCAAGGCTGCACGGCTCTCGGCGTCCAGTCCTTCGTCGGAAGCAGCCGTAGCCTTTTCCTTCATCTGGACCAGAACATCGGAGATCGATTCCGTAGACGAGATCGCCACGTCGAGCGTGCTTTGAGCACGATCGAGCGACGTCTTGACTGCGTTGAGACCGCCGATGTCTGCACGCAGGTTCTGCGCAATTGCATAGGTGCCGCTGTCGTCCTTCGTGGACGCAACCTTCAGACCGGTATTGATCCGGTTCTGCGTAACCTCAAGGTTACGATTGGTTTGCGACAGGTTCTGCAAAGCGACAAAAGCCCCGACGTTGGTGTTCACTGAGAAGTTCAACATGATTGCTCTCCATTCTGGAAAGATTGTGCCCGGCATTCGGCCAGGTTGAGCGTTTTGCCCGCCCGTATCTCAGCAACACCCGTGCCAAACTGCGCACCCGTAACGAAAATTGAATTAGAGCGTTGATATTGAACAAAAAAAGACGGCGCGGGAGACCCACGCCGTCGAGTACTTCTCAGTTAAACTGTTAAAATCTGCCGGGCAAAAAATGCCCGCGCGGTGTCCAGCCAGGTCAAGCTTGCCGGTCGACAACCTTTCCCATCATCGCCTGGCGGAACCGGGCCAGAGACTCCAAAACTTCCTCAGCCGGAAATTGCTTGAGCACTTCATCAGTGTCAGGATTCCGGAATTCGTAAACAAAGCGATCTGTACCCTCGTCCTTGCGGATCACCAGCTTGGAGCCTGCATCAATGGCGGCCCCAGCCTCCTCGATCGCGGTTCGGACAACCTCTGCGGTGCGGCGCTGAATTTCTTCTGCGCTCATGTCACCGCTGCCATCGATCTGCGCTTGCGCCGGCTGACCGCCATTGCGCAAACCCGAACCGACGGAAACTTCATCGACAGATACAATACGCGAGAATTGGGAAGCTCCGCTGAGTCCCCCGCCCCCTGGTACTAACGCAGGAGCGCTGAGACCTGTCTGCGCGATCCTGTCCATTTGCTCACCCTTGTGTCAGGTATGCCCTTATTTGCCCTTGTTGTTTTCTATGGGCATTGGGCGGGATGAAGCGGAGAGGCTTATCGCCTCTCCGCCTTTTCCTAGTCCTGAGACCTGCCTTAACGGAACAGGCTGAGGATCGACTGGGGCGCCTGGTTGGCGATCGACAGAGCCTGCAGGCCCAGCTGCTGCTGGGTTTGCAGAGCGGTCAGTCGTGCGCTTTCCTTGGCGAGGTCAGCATCAACGAGGTTACCGATACCGGTCTCGATGCTGTCGCTGAGCTTGGTCACGAACGTCTTCTGTGCCGTAATCTGACGCGACGCCGAACCCAAATCGCTGAGGACCGTGCTCATAGCCGTCAAGCCAGCGACCACAGCGTCAGCAGTGGTCTTGGCCGCAGCCGAGTCAGCAGCGAGATCCGTACCGTCACCCCAGTTTGCATCAGTACCGATGACATCCTCAAGAACGGTGTCAAGATCCTGATTTTCGACTTCCAGCTTCAGCGTTGCATCGGTGTCGAGCATCGCCGAAATCGTGTCAGCTTCCGTTCCATCCGTTTTCAGGATGTTCGAGCCATTGAACTCAGCGGTGTCGATGTACGTC
>JAEZBH010000473.1 GCA_023427285.1 Pseudomonadota bacterium | reverse complement strand
TCGGACCGGCTTGCCAAGTACAACCAGCTCATCCGCATCGAGCAGGAGCTGGACCTGGCTGCCGTTTACGCTGGCCGCTCGATCCTGAAGGCCTAACCGCTTTCAGAAAGGGAAGGCCCGGCTTTTTGGGTTGGGCCTTGTGTGGTCTATCAGGGCTGCACACCATATATTGAGAGGGCGCCGGTTCGCTGATGTGGACCGGCGCTTTTCGGCAGAAATTCAAGACTTTTACTTCAGCGAAGTCTTGACGTCGCCCAGTAGTCATGATGTTTTACGCTCGTGGATACTGAATCGCCCCTTTTTCATTTAATTCGACAGGCACTCGTGCCTGCCGGGTGCATCGTGGCCATTTCCTACTTCGCCTTTCACACGTTTCAGGGCGAGCATGGTTTGCGGGCTTATTCGGTTTACGATTCCCAGATCCGCGAATTGTCTCTTGCCGCACAGAAGGTGAGGGACCAGCGCGAGAGCCTTGAGCATCGCGTGGCGCTGCTGTCGCCCAACAATGTTGATCCTGACTATGCTGATGAACTCGTCCGCCGCCACCTTGGGCTGGCCCACCCGGACGAAGACGTTATCATGCTCCACCCGGACCGTTGAGCTGCCCGTCCGGGTCAATTTTCAATCGTATTTTCGGCAATGAATCTGGCGGGCACGGCTTTGTGTCCGGTCCTTTGCGACTCAACTCCATTCCCTGCGTTGTGTGTGTTATCTGGCGATCCGTTCTCTAAGGGGTTGAAAAAGCCTTGGCGTTACGGAAATGCTGGGTTAACAACGATCTGAAGAGTTCAAAACAAACCGAACGTTTGGTTATTTTCGTCGGTTATAAAACGGAGGGGTGATTATGTCGCCATCGCCCGACACCGGAGCGGCAAACGCCGGTGGGAAGCATAAAGGCAAGGGAAGCCGGAGTCGCCGGGAGGAGACGGATGCTCTGCGCACCAGCCGCATTCCGACCCCGGAGTATCCGGAACCCTACAAGGCCAGCATCGAGGAACTGAAGCAGTATTATCGCGAAATGCTGCTCATTCGCCGTTTCGAGGAACGTGCGGGTCAGATGTATGGCCTCGGCCTCATTGGCGGCTTCTGCCACCTCTATATCGGCCAGGAAGCCGTTGTCGTCGGCATTCAGGCCGCGCTCAACAAGGGTGACAGCATCATCACCGGCTATCGTGACCACGGCCACATGCTGGCCTGCGGCATTGATTCCAAGGCGGTGATGGCAGAGCTGACCGGCCGCGAGGGTGGTATCTCCCGCGGCAAGGGCGGCTCCATGCACATGTTCTCCGTGGAGCACGGCTTTTACGGCGGTCACGGCATTTTCGGCGCGCAGGTGTCGCTCGGCACGGGTCTGGCCTTTGCGCACAAGTACAAGGAAGACGGCGGCCTGTGCGTCACCTACTTCGGCGACGGTGCGTCCAACCAGGGCCAGGTGTACGAGAGCTTCAACATGGCGGAGCTGTGGAAGCTCCCGGTCATCTATGTGATCGAGAACTACCAGTACGCCATGGGCACCAGCGTCAACCGCGCATCGGCGGAAGATCAGCTGTTCCGTCGCGGTGAGAGCTTCCGCATCCCCGGCATCCAGGTCAACGGCATGGACGTTCTGGAGGTCAAGGGCGCGGCGGATCAGGCGGTCGAGTGGGTGCGCTCGGGCAAGGGTCCGATCCTGCTTGAGATGAAGACCTACCGCTACCGCGGCCACTCCATGTCCGACCCGGCCAAGTACCGTTCCAAGGAAGAGGTCGAGCAGGTGCGCGAGCACTCCGACCCGATCGAGGGCACGAAGCGCCGTCTCTTGGAATCCGGCAAGGTCACCGAGGACGAGCTGAAGGCAATGGACAAGGAAATCCGGGCTCTGGTCGCCGAAGCGGCTGACTTTGCCCAGACTTCGCCCGAGCCGGATCCGGCTGAACTGTATACCGACGTACTGGTGGAGAATTATTGATGGCCACCGAGATTTTTCTTCCCGCCATGTCGCCCACCATGGAAGAGGGCACGCTGGCCAAGTGGCTGGTGAATGAAGGCGACAAGATCAAGGCTGGCCAGACCATCGCTGAGATCGAGACCGACAAGGCCACCATGGAGCTGGAAGCCGACGATGACGGCATTGTTGCCCGCATCCTCGTGCCGGCCGGTTCGGACGGCGTGAAGGTCGGCACGCCCATCGCGCTCATCGCCGAGGAAGGCGAGAGCCTGGATGCGATCACCACCAGCCAGAAGCCGGTGACGCCGCAGTCTCCCTCTGTCGATGCCGCAAAGCCGCAGGCCGCTGAATCGTCGCCGCCGGCTGTCGCTCCCGCCCGTGCCGAGGACCAGCCGCGCAAGGCTGAGGTTCGCGAACCGGAAATCAAGGGCGACGTGGTCAAGAAGACCGTGCGCGAAGCCCTGCGCGACGCCATGGCCGAGGAAATGCGCCGTGACCCGACCGTGTTCGTCATGGGCGAGGAAGTTGCGCAGTATCAGGGCGCATACAAGGTCACGCAGGGACTGCTCGACGAGTTCGGCGACAAGCGCGTCATTGATACGCCCATCACCGAGCATGGCTTTGCGGGCATCGGCACCGGCGCTGCCATGGGCGGCCTGAAGCCGATCGTTGAGTTCATGACCTTCAACTTCGCCATGCAGGCGATTGACCAGATCATCAACTCGGCGGCCAAGACCAACTACATGTCCGGCGGCCAGATGCGCTGCCCCATCGTGTTCCGCGGCCCGAACGGCGCGGCCTCTCGCGTGGGCGCACAGCACAGCCAGAACTACGCTTCGTGGTATGCCCACGTGCCGGGCCTGCTCGTTATCGCGCCGTATTCGGCGGCAGATGCCAAGGGCCTGCTCAAGGCCGCCATCCGCAGCCCGGACCCGGTCGTGTTCCTTGAGAACGAGCTGCTTTATGGCCGCTCGTTCGACGTGCCGGTCGATGACGATTACGTCCTGCCCATCGGCAAGGCGAAGATCGTGCGCGAGGGCAAGGATGTCACGCTGGTGTCCTATTCCATCGGCGTTGGCGTTGCTCTGGAAGCCGCCGACAAGCTGGCCGAGGACGGCATTGATGCTGAAGTGATCGATCTGCGCACCCTGCGTCCGCTCGACAAGGAAACCGTGCTCAAGTCGCTCGCCAAGACCAACCGCGTGGTTTGCGTCGAGGAAGGCTGGCCGCAGTGCTCCATCTCGTCTGAAATCTCCGCCATTTGCATGGATGAGGGCTTTGACGATCTGGATGCGCCGGTTCTGCGCGTCACCAACGTTGACGTGCCGCTGCCCTACGCCAACAATCTGGAAAAACTCGCTCTGGTGAAGTCGGCCGATGTGGTCGAAGCTGCCAAGCGCGTCTGCTATCGCTGAGCCCGGGGGAGCATAAATGGCCATCGACATTCTCATGCCCGCCCTGTCTCCGACCATGGAGACGGGCACGCTGGCCAAATGGCTGGTGAAGGAAGGCGATACGGTCAGCGCCGGTCAGGTGCTGGCCGAGATCGAGACCGACAAGGCGACCATGGAATATGAATCGGCCGACGAAGGCATCGTCGGCAAGATTCTGGTGCCCGCAGGGACCGAAGAGGTTCCTGTTGGCGCCAAGATCGCCGTGCTGCTGGAAGAGGGCGAGAGCGCAGACGCCATTCAGGCGTCCGCACCGGCCTCGGCTCCGGCTCCGAAGGCTGAAGCGGCTCCCCAGCCGCAGCAGCAGGCTCCTGAAGCTCCGGCGGCTCCCCAGCCGCAGGCAGCGCCTGCTGTCGCTTCGGGCAATGGCAGCGATCGCATCAAGGCCTCGCCGCTGGCGCGCCGCATCGCGGCCCAGAAGGGCGTTGAGCTGTCGGCGGTGAAGGGCTCCGGCCCCAATGGCCGCATCGTCAAGGCTGACGTGGAAGGCTTCAAGCCGGGCGCAGCTGCTCCGGCTGCTGCTCCGTCGCCGGTTGCGACTGCCGCTCCGGCTGCGGCTGCACCGGCCGCCGCGCCGAGCTACGGCCCGCCGGCAGACGTGCCGTTCGAGGAGATCAAGCTCTCGAACATGCGCAAGACCATTGCGCGCCGCCTGCAAGAGAGCAAGCAGACCGTTCCGCACTTCTACCTCACGGTCGATTGCGAGATCGACGCGCTGATGAAGGTCCGCAAGGAGCTGAACAGCCGCCTCGAGAAGGAAGGCGTCAAGGTCTCGGTCAACGACTTCGTGATCCGCGCCGTGGCGCTGGCCCTCAAGAAGGTGCCTGCCGCCAACGTGCAGTTCGCGGGCGACAAGATGTACTGGTTCAAGCGCCAGGACATCTCGGTGGCCGTTGCGATCGAGGGCGGCCTCATTACTCCGGTGGTGAAGGACGCAGGCTCGATGGGTCTGGCCGACATCTCCCGTCAGGTGGCTTCTCTGGCCGAGAAGGCCCGTGCGGGCAAGCTCGCCCCTGAGGAGTATCAGGGCGGCACCTTCTCCATCTCCAACCTCGGCATGTTCGGCATCAAGCAGTTCGAGGCGGTCATCAATCCGCCGCAGGCCTGCATTCTGGCCGTGGGCGCGGGCGAACAGCGCGCGGTCATCAAGGACGGCGCGGTTGCTGCCGCCACCGTAATGACTGTTACCCTGTCGTGCGATCACCGCGCGGTTGATGGCGCCGTGGGTGCGGAATTCCTTCAGGCGTTCAAGCGCCTGATTGAAGATCCACTGCTGATGCTGGCTTAAGCGCCGCATTTCGAAAGGGCGGGGGAGGCAACTCCTCCGCCCTTCGCGGGTTCTTGACCCGTTTTGTTGATGAGTTCCGTTATCTCCCTGAAACGCTGGAAGTTTTGCGTTGTGGGATGAGGAGAGACGAATATGGCATCCCAGTTCGATGTTGTTGTGGTGGGCGGTGGCCCCGGCGGTTATGTGGCAGCCATTCGCGCAGCCCAGCTTGGCCTGAACACCGCCGTTGTCGAGCGCGAGCATCTGGGCGGCATCTGCCTCAACTGGGGCTGCATCCCGACCAAGGCTCTGCTGCGCTCCAGCGAGATGTACCACAACATGCAGAATGCCGCGGCCTATGGGCTGAAGGCGGACAACGTGTCGTACGATCTCCAGGCGATCGTCAAGCGTTCGCGCAGCGTCTCGGGCCAGCTCAGCGCCGGCGTCAAGACCCTGCTTAAGAAGAACAAGGTGCAAGTCTTTGACGGTGAAGCGAAACTTACCGGAAAGGGTAAGCTCTCCGTCTCCAAGGACGGCAAGACGATCGAGGAAATCAGCTTCAAGCACGTAATCCTTGCCACCGGTGCGCGCCCGCGTGAGCTGCCGCACCTCAAGGCGGACGGCAAGCTGATCTGGAACTACAAGCACGCGCTGGTGCCTGATACGGTGCCGGGTCGCCTGCTGGTCGTTGGTTCGGGCGCAATCGGCGTCGAGTTTGCCAGCTTCTTCTCCGATCTGGGCTCGAAGGTTACCATCGTCGAGATGATGGACCGCATCCTGCCCGTCGAGGACGAGGAAGTCTCCGCATTCGTTGCCAAGGCTTTCACCAAGCAGGGCATGACCATCCGCACCAAGGCGGGCATCACCAAGCTTGAGACGAAGGGCCAGACCGTCGTTGCGACCATCGAGGCTGACGGCAAGTCGGAACAGGTCGAGTTCGACCGCGTGATCCTCGCCATCGGCATTCAGGGCAATGTGGAGAATGTCGGCCTTGAGACCCTGGCCATTCAGGTGGAGCGCGGCCAGATCGTAACGGACGGCTATGGCCGCACCAACGCTCCGGGTGTCTGGGCGATTGGCGACGTTGCGGGCGCGCCGTGGCTTGCTCACAAGGCCAGCCATGAGGGCGTCACCGCCGCTGAAGCGATTGCCGTTGAGCTTGGCAAGGGCGAGGGCGTTCATCCGCATCCGCTCAACAAGGGCAACATTCCGGGCTGCACCTACTGCCGTCCGCAGGTGGCCAGCGTCGGTCTCACCGAGACCAAGGCGAAGGACGCGGGCTACGAAGTGCGCGTCGGCAAGTTCCCGTTCATCGGCAACGGCAAGGCCATTGCGCTGGGCGAGCCGGAAGGCTTCATCAAGACCGTGTTTGACGCCAAGACCGGCGAGCTGCTGGGTGCCCACATGGTTGGCGCGGAAGTGACCGAACTCATTCAGGGTTACGTCGTCGCCCGCCAGCTCGAGACCACCGAGGCCGAGCTGATGGAAACCGTATTCGCTCACCCGACGCTCTCCGAGATGATGCACGAGGCGGTTCTGGCAGCTTACGGACGCGCCATCCACTTCTAGGATTGGGTTCAGATGCGAGGGTCTTGGACCCTCGCGCTCCCATTCGTACTGCGGGCCGCATCGCGTTGCGGCAGCGCCAAACACATGAAGCCGGGCAGGGTCTCCTGTCCGGTTTTTTGTTTGGGGGGATTTGGGCAGTAAAAGACCCCGCAGGGCGAACCTGCGGGGTCGGGTTAGCAAAAGGTGCGTGAACAACCTTCTGAAAAACTTCGGCCATTATAGGAAGGTGGCGGCTTCCTGCAACCGGGTTTCTAAAAATATCCCAATATAATCAATTAATTAAACGAAAATTCGGCGTTGTTTAACTGAATGATTTTAAAAAAGAATACTCAGAATAGGGGCGGGATATACAAGAGCGGACTATGATTTGGTGTTCGCTGGTCAATCCGAGATCTTTTCACGATCGATGCAATCACTTGACCGGTTGCACTTTCTCAGCCGCAGGATGTGGCATTCTGCTCGAAAGCTAGCCTAGTCGCTCCGGCGATGTTCCCCGCTTTGTTTGACCTCTTCGTGCTCTGCCGGAGACGCTCGTTTCTCGCCGATCGCGGGGCGCATGGTGCCGTTGTTGGCCTGACGCGGCGCTTCATCCGCATTGGGCGTGCCATTCGGATTGTCGGCAACCTGATTTTGCAGGGCCTGCTCCTCGCCCTGAAGCGAGGCGCGAGCCGCGGCTTTTGCTTCAAGCTCGCGGGCCTCAGTGGCGCGGCGCTTTCGTTCGGCATCTCGTGCCATGGCCGATTGAGGGGCGGATTGAGGGCGGCTCGGGCGGGATTCGTTGCTCATTGGGGCCTGCTCTCCGGTGACGGCGGTTTATTGGCCGTGCTCGTTCAGGGTGCTCTTTCAGGCGAAACGGCATTGGCAAGGCGGCGTTCCCGCATGCCAGGTGTACGCTTTGTCGCAAGTCCGGTCAGGCGTGTCGCCCTGGTGGGGATCAGCGTGCCATGAAGGGGCGTTTCTTCAGGGTCAGGCCTTGAAGAGAGCCCGAAAAATTCAATGTTTAGAGATGGGTGCAGCTTGGCCTCGCTTGCGTTTGTGCTTGAGTTTCGGGCGCATGGATTGGTTCGGGGAGTGCGCGTATTCAGCGGCGAGACGTGATTATTCTTCGGCAAGCCGTGAGTGTTCTGTCGTACTCTGCCTGCACTTCGAGCGCGTCTGAGTGTTTTTGCTGTTGACCCGCCCACGGCATTTCGCTGATAGGCAAGCAAGACCGAACGCTCAGTCGGATAATTTGTTTCCGGCAGGGCGCCGTATGCCGAACCGGTGGTGCGGGCAGACATGCGTGGTGACGTCGGTTCGATCTTCCTGTCGATCCGGGCGTTTCATCTCCCCTTGGCGGGCAATGCGCATGTGGCGGATGGGGATTGAGCCTGTCAAGGAACGGGTGCCCGTTTTCCGCTTTTGCTTCCTATCGGCTCGGCACGTCCAGTGCGTGTTGCGGAGGAGAGAATGAGCCATACCTCGAGAATCAGGAACGAGGCCCTGCGGTCCAAGGTGACGTCTGCCGAAGAAGCGGCGAAGATGATCCCGTCGGGCTGTTC
>JAEZBH010000309.1 GCA_023427285.1 Pseudomonadota bacterium | reverse complement strand
GTGCAGGAGGGTTATAGACCCTCCTGCAAAAACCTGAAAAATCAGAACCCTAGGGAGACCCCCTACTCGCCAGCGACGCGACCCGTAATCCGGGCAACTTCGCGAGCAACGGTGCGCTCAACGATTTCGGGCAGATGCGCGTCGAGCCATTCCTTGAGCATGGGGCGCAGCATCTCGCGCACGACGCCTTCCAGCGTGTTCTCGCTGCCGGGGTAGTTGCGCACGAGCAGGCCCGAGAGGGAATGCAGGGTCTGGGTGGTGGCCGCGACGGTCTGCTCGGAGATGAGGCTTTCGGTCATGGGAGGCACCTCTGGCTGGAACGCCTCCGGTTCGAAGGCAGGCGCAGCCGGGGTCGGCTCCACGGATTCGGTCAGCTCGAGAACGTCATCCTCGTCGGCGTCCGCGAAGATATCGTCGATCGACTGCTGGGAGACGGGCTCAGGCGCGGGCTTGGGTGCGGGCGCGGGCTCTGGCGCCTTGGCAGGCGCGGGCTTTGCCGCCACGGGCGCAGCGTCTCCCTCTTCCGAGATGATGCGGCGAATGGAGGCCAGAATTTCCTCCATAGTCGGTTCTTTAGACTCGGCCATCGTCTCAGCCCCAATTCCCTAAAAGACGTGCGCCGCGACCTTACACCGTCGCGGCAGCTGCGTCATCACTCCCGATTGGAACCCCTCAAGAGACCCCAATCCACATTTCAGCCCGCCAATTCCGGCGATGCTGCCAGCCGATCAACCTACCAGCCGATCAAGCGGCCACGGGCCCGCTTGTAATACTGGGTCGGATCATAAACCTCGACCGGCAGCCCAAGATCCTCCGCCGTCAGACGGCCCATCGCCGCCAGCAGCGAGAAAGCCGCCACATACTGATCGCGCTGCGCCCGCACCAGAGATACGCGCGTGTTCAGCAGCTCCTGCTGGGCATCAAGCACGTCAAGAATGGTGCGCGAGCCGACCAACTGCTCCTGCGTCACGCCTTCCAGCGCGATCTCGTTGGCGCGCACCGCCTCGGACGCAGACTGAATGGTGGCGCGAGCCGTGCGGAGCGCTTCCCACGCATTGCGGGTTTCCTCGGTCACCTGCCGCTCGGCGGAGGCGATCTCCAGAACGCGCTGGCTCTGAATCTGCTGGGCGCGGCGCACCGCGGCATATTCAGCACCGCCCTGATAGAGCGGCACGCTCAGCGTTGCGCCGACAGAGGTGCTCGTGCGATCGGTACCGCCGATGACGGTGCCGGGAAAATCGTTATCGATAACGCCGCGCGAGTAACCGTTGTCACGCCAGGTCACGCCTGCGGTGGCGTTGACCGAAGGCAGCACCGCGCCCTTGTTGACGGCAACGTTGTAACGCTGGGCCTGCTCTTCAAAGCGGGCTGCAAGCAGAACCGGGCTTTCCTCCACCGCAATGGCGATGGCTTCCTCTGCCGTCGGCGGCAGCATGGGCACCTCGGGCGAGGCATCGAGCGAGCCGGGAAGCTGGCCGACAACGCGCCGGTACGCCTCGCGGCTGGCGGTCAAAAAGCCTTCCGCTGCCGTGCGATCGCTGATGGCCAGCGACAGGCGCGCTTCGGACTGGGCAACGTCCGTCAGGGTAAGCTCGCCCACCTCGAAACGGTCGCGGTTGGCAGCCAGCTCGCGCTGAAGCACTTCCACCTGATTCTGGTTCAGGCGGAGCACTGCCTCATCGCGCACCACATCCATATAAGCGGTGACGACCTGTTGCAGGATCTGCTGTTCGCTGTTGCGCAGGCGCTCGCGCTGGGCCAGCACCTGGCTGTCTGCGGCGCGCACCGAGTTGCGCGTGCGGAACCCGCGGAACAGCGGCTGGCTGACCGTTGCCGATGCCGACTTGGCGGTGACGGCATCACCCGACGTGCCGCCCTCATCCGCCCGGTCGATCGCAGCCTGGCCGCTCAGATTGGGACGATAGCCGGAAACAGCTGCCGCCACATCCTCGTCAACCGCGCGAAGCGCCGCCCGCTGGGCCGCCAGATCCGGGTTGGACGTGTAAGCCTTGGCCATCGCCTCGGCCAGCGTTTCCGCCGATGCCGGCGCATGAGCAAACGCCAGCATCGCCGAGGCCAAAAGCAGCACTTTGCGGTACTTCATAAACAATAGAGTCCTTGCCACCCCGTTGGGCCGCGCCTGTTACGCCGGGCGACCGGACACCACACGTTCAGAACAAGCCCGACAGATCAGAACACAAAGGTCTTCGGCTTTTCAAATCCGGGCAGGACCGGCACTGCCGCGTCCATGAAATCAAATACGCTGAAGCCGTCCCCACTCCTTCGGCCAACCACGCCTTTTCCAACGCCGCCCAGAATCTGAACCGTCACCAGACGGCCATCATCCTTCAGCTGCGAGACAAGGGCGGCCGGAACGTCCTCAACGGCACCGTCGATGAAGATCAGGTCATACGGGCCTTCGCCAGCGCAACCTTGCGTCAGCGCGCCCTCAACGAACGTGACGTTCGTCAGGCCCAGATCCGCCAAACGCTCACGGGCGGTGGAGATCAGCGCGGGGTTTTCCTCAACGGCGACGACGGTTGAACCCAAAAGCCCCAAAAGAGCCGCAGAGTAGCCGGTGGCCGCGCCAATCAGCAGGATCTTGTCTTCCACTGCCGGCAGGGCTTCCTGAATCAGGCGACCCAGAACCATGGGCTCCATGAGGAAGCGGCCCTCTGCCACCGGCAGGTCCTCATCCACATAGGCGAAGGCGCGGCGCTCGGGAGCCACGAAATTCTCGCGCGGAATGGTGCGGAAAGCATTCACGATGCGATCGTTCGTGACGCGGTTGGTCCGCAGCTGGCTTTCCACCATGTTGGCCCGGAGCTGTTCGGCAGTCGGCATGAGTTCTTCGTCCCAGATTAGAGTCTTGCGCAGGGCTTATAATGCACCGCCATGAAACCTGGCAACCAATCCACCATGAATTCGGCACGAATTTGGTGCGGAAATTATGCCGCAGACAGGCAAAGCCCCTGCCCGGCGCTGATGAACCTTACAGCAAATACCCTCAGCAGCAACCGCCGACCGGACGAGAGCCAAAAATTGGGGAAATATAATTTCAACACGTGACAGCGCGCCCCGCGCAAAGACGGACCGGCAACGGCGAAAACGGCAACAATTTCAGGAGAAGGGAGAGATGGAGGCCCGAGCCGGAATCGAACCGGCGTAAACGGATTTGCAGTCCGGCGCGTAACCACTCCGCCATCGGGCCATCCCAACGATTTCAAGCACTTGTAAGCAGGCTGAGCCGCTTGCGCTTGCGTGTCGTGAACCGCTCATTATGTGTTTGCACTGCCCTTTGCAAGACTTTTCTGCGCCGGGCGGATGAGACGGCAAGGCATCTCACCCCCTCCCCGGTTTCGACCCGGCAACCGCACGAATGACGGCGGCATGAAAAGCCTGCTGCACGGCGGCCCTCTCCGCCACGGTGACGGCTGGCCAGGCGCTGAGCGTGACGATGGCCAGATCATGCCGGGGGTCGATATGGATGAACTGGCCGTAAGCGCCCAACGCCTCGTAGCGGCCATCGTCATGGAGCCACCACTGGTAGCCGTAACGATGATTTTGAGCGCGGGACGCCGCCGTTGCCGAAAGCGCATCTTCCAGCCACCCTTCAGGCAGGACAGGCTTGCCC
>JAEZBH010000294.1 GCA_023427285.1 Pseudomonadota bacterium | reverse complement strand
GCCTACGGCATCTTCGCGCCGAACAAGCCGTGGCTGTGTACCGTGAAACTGGCGCGGGCCGCGTGGAACATCTTCCCGACCAAACTGCCGAACGTGTGCAAACACTTCGACATTCCGCTCGTCCACCACGACGCGATGTCGGATGCCCGCGCCTGCGCAGAAATCACCCTGCGCGCATGGCATGAAGGCCGCGACCTCTCCGCCGGCATCATGGGCTCGGTCAAATACGCCATCAGCCGGGTCTGATCCCTGTCCGCCTTGCGGCACCTTTTGCTCACCCGATGGCGGTCCGCCACAGAAGGTGCTAAACGCCGCCCCGGAATAAACCTGTCAATTCAAGAGGGCTGGCGATGAATCAACCAGGCGCAACGTTCAAGGACAACCTTCAGCAACTGCCGTCCATTGATGGCATCCTGCGTATCGATCTCGTCGATGATAAGGGCGCTGTCGTTGCCAGCATCGAAAACCAGCCGGGCAAGCAGGGCTCTCTTGCCGTCTATCAATACCTGAAGCAGGTGTTTGGCGCGCTCGATGCAAAGGCCGCCGAACACGGCCTGGCTGTTTTTGGCGAGCATACGGCAGACGCACGCAACCGTCCGGGCGCACATCCCAATATCGATCGCCTTCTTGAAATCAGCGCCGGCGGCGCGCCGCTGCGCATCGAAGTGATCGCTGCCAACCATTGATCCGACTGGGCTGCGCGCATTCACGCGCGCTCAACGGGAACTGGAAAGCGGGCGGCCTGCGGCAAGCGGGCCGCCAACCGCTCCGGGGCCGGAGCGCAGCGCCCTTTTGACCAGCAGAGCAAGCATCGCAGCCGCAATGCCAGCCGATGCAACGGCCATGAGATCAGCGGCGCTGAGCGGCTCCAGATTGAGAAGCCCGGCGACGTCCGGCATCTGGGCAAGCACCAGGAAGCTCAGCACGGTCAGGCCTGCAACGGCCCGCGCCGTTGCTGTTTTCAGGCCGCTGAGACCGGCCATGATGCCCGCGCTGGAAAAGATCAATACACCCAGCGCCAGCGTGCGTGCATGAGTGACCCTGTTCTCAAGGCCCAGCCCCAGTTCGAACCCGGCCGTTACAATAACGGTCAGCAAGAGCCCGGCCGTTATAATCAGAACCCATACCCGGTCCGAGAAAAACCGCAGCGCGCCGCCCCGCTGGGGCGGGCCCAGATCGCCCGCCCTGCTCGTATCCTGAAACACGAGCATGGTGGTGGGATGAATGATGAGCTCAAGCCAGATGATGTGGATGGGCAGGTAGAGCAGCGGTTGATCCATGAGCGGGATCAACGCCGCGCTCAGGACAAACGGAATATGGATCATCAGCAGATAGGCAAAAGCCAGGCGCATGTTTGCGAAGAGCTGACGCCCTTCGGCAATGGCGCGCACAATCGTGCGGAAATTATCATCGAGCAGCACAATGGCCGCCACTTCCCGCGCGCTGGGCGTGCCGCGCTCCCCCATGGCAATTCCCACATCCGCCGCCTGCAAGGCCGGAACGTCATTAACGCCGTCTCCGGTCACGGCAACGATCTCGCCGTCGCTCTGAAGCAACTGCACCAGTTGCAGCTTCTGTGACGGCGCGGCCCGCGCAATCACATCGATGCCGCGCAAGGTGTCCGCACTGGCCCGCCCGTCTCCCAGACCGATCGTCTCGGCAAGGGCAACCGTCGGGGCCCCCTCGCCAAGCCCGATTTCACGCCCGATCGCCTCCGCCGTGATCGGATGATCGCCCGTAATCATCACGACGCGAATGCCTGCGGCCCGGCAGGCGGCAACGGCCTCCCGCACGCCCTGCCGCAGCGGGTCCTCAAACGCCAGCAAACCGGCAAACCGGAAACCGCCCTCTAGCTCAAGGCTTAAATCCGCCCCCGGACCCAGCGCCTGCGTCGCCACGGCAATGACCTTGTGGCCGCCCGCGGCAAAGGCATCGATGCTCTCCCGCCACTTCTGCGCCTCTTCCGGCCTCAGGACACAACGGGTCAGCACCGTCTCCGGCGCGCCCTTCATCACAGCAAAAGGCGCGCCGCGCGCATCCTCAACAATGGCCGTTTCCCGCCGCCGGTCTTCCGTGAACGGAAAAGAGGCGATCCGCCTGGGCTCCGCGATACCGGCCTTCTCGAGCACTGCCACATCAAGGGGATCGCCGCTTTCCCCCCGCGCCGCCCATGCTGCCCATTTTATCAACTGCTCGGGCGACACGTCCGGCTCCGGTAGCGTGTGGGCCAGAATCAGCTTCCCTTCGGTCAGCGTGCCGGTCTTGTCAGAACAGATACAGGTTACGCGGCCGATGTTCTCCACCGCCACCGCACGGCGCACCAGCGCCTGCTGGCGCGCCAGCCGATAAACCCCGACCCCCAGGAAAAAGGTGAGCACGACAGGGAATTCTTCCGGCAGGGCCGCAATCGCCAGAGTAACGGCGCTGAGAAAGGCATCCAGCAGCCCGTGCCCCTGCGCCAGCCGGATTGCCGCCAGCAGCAGGCAGAGCGCCACAGCGCAGACCAACAGGATCTTGACCAGATGCGCCACGGCCCGTTGCAACGGGGTCTGGCCGTGATGACCCAGCAGGGCCGAGCGGACGATTTCCCCATAAAGCGTCTCGCCGCCTGTCGCCAGGATGCGCACCTTGGCTGTGCCGGTCAGCAGCCGCGTTCCGGCAAAGGCCCAGTGGCGCATGTCGGCTGTGCGGAGCGTAGACAGCGGCCCGTCGACCGGCAGTTTTCGAACCGGGTAGGTCTCGCCGGTCAGGGAGGATTCATCCACCTGAATGTCCGTTGCCGACACGATCAGACCATCGGCGGGAATGAACTGCCCCGCCCTCACCTCCACCAGATCACCGGGCACGATCTCCCGCGCCGGTATGTCCTGCAATCGCCCATCCCTGATGACGGCGGCATCTGCGGCAAGGCGGCTCGCCAGCCCGCGCGTCGAGGCTTGCGTGCGCCGGTGCAGGTAGGCGTCCATGCCTGCCAGCGGCACCAGCGCGGCCAGAAGAACAATGGCCTCGGTGTAGTCACCCAGAACGGCGAAAACGGCGCTCACCACCAGCAGGAACCAGATCATTGGATCCCCAGCCGTATCGCGCACCAAATCTCGCCATGTCGATGGCGGCGAGACCACGATATCATTCATGCCGAAGCGCGCCCGGCGCTCGGCAACCGCCGTGTCGGACAATCCCGCTGAGGGATCGGCCCCGATGTCGAGCCGACCGGGAGGCACGGGCCGCTCAGCCATTTTGCCGTTCCGGTTTGCCGCAACGCGTGAGGGGGCCCCTGTTGTCATCGGCCAGAGCCAGCGCCCGGAAAAACACATGCTTGCCGACCTCGGTCGTCAGCGCATAGGCCAGCACGATGGCCACAAGCACGCCAAGCTGCCCGATGGTCAGGGTGGTAAAGCCGAACACGCGCGCGAACGGTTCCCAGAGGGGCAGAACAAGCGTCAGCCCGATCACCGCCACGGTGCTCCACAGCAAAATAGATCCGGGTGCGCTGCGCAGCGCCATGCGCCGGGTCCGCAGGATCAGAACCACGATAAGCTCCGTCAGCAGGGAGACGATGAACCAGCTGGTCTGGAAAAGAGTTTCGCCAGCTTTCAGCACATAAAGCAACACCCCAAAGGTAATCAGGTCAAACACGGAACTGATCAGCCCGAAAACGACCATGAAACGACGAATGTATCCAACATCCCAGCGCTGCGGCTCCCGCACCTGTTCGGCATCGACCCGGTCCGTCGAAATTGCAGCCGAAGGCAGGTCGGAGAGGAAGTTGTTGAGCAGTATCTGCTTGGGCAGCAAAGGCAGCCAACCCCGCTCGCTTTTGGGAGAAATCCGGTTCGGGCCATAAATCTCCAGCCGTTCTTTGGCCGCAGCGCTGTCCAGTCCGGTCAGCGCGCTTTCAAGCGACAGAGCCATCTCTTGCACAGGCCGGCTCCAGAAGGGCGCAGCGGTTTGTTGCGGATCGGCCGGTCTGGTTCTGGTTCTCATGCCTGCCTCCTTCCGCAGGCTCGCTCGTTGCTCCGTTTGTGGGGAACGCATGGCTAACGCCATCATTCACCCTTGAGACAAAAACAGCAGCGAAGGAGCGGCCTCAGGTGCAGACGGCGGTGCCGAGGCTTGGAGCAAAGGTGATAAGGGTGGCGGCCAGCCCGCCCCAGGCGGTCGTCTCGCCCACCAGCGCCGCCCACCGCCGGGCGGCGTCTCCCGCGGCTCTCCGGCGCTGCTGGCGCAGCCATAGGGCCAACCCCGCCAAGGGCGGCAGAAAGGCCAGCCAAAGGGCAACCTGCACGAGGCGCTGAAGGTTGGTTGGCCCCACCGTGATCGCATCCCAGCCATAGGCGCAGCCAACGCCATGAACCCCGTAAATGGTCACGAACGCGACCGACCAGAGGACAAAGCCCGCAATCATCCCGGCCAGGCCCGCCCCCCTCATGATCCGGCTCCCAACAGAGCCGGCCCGTGCAGCGCCAGCAGGGCGATGATCCCGGCAACAGCGGCATAATCAACCCACAATCGCGCAACCCGCAATTCAAGGCTTCGCGCTGGCGAGACATAACCGCTGCGCACCCGCAAACCGGCGAACAGGGCCGCCATCAACGCGATTGCGGCATGAAAGACCGTGTAGACAACAAGCATCGTTGCAACTGCGGCATAAGCATGGGTCGTCGGCAGCGGCAGTCGAAAGAGCGGCGCTGCGATCAGCGCCAGCGCCCCGATGGCCACTGCGCCTGCGGCTCCAAACGCCCAGCCTGTTGCCGCCGCCCGGCAGGCGCGGCGGTTCGCCCGAAGGGCCTGCCGCATGGCCCAGACCGCAACAGCAAAACCAATGCCGCCCACCGCCACATCAAGGGGACTCGCCTCAATAAAGGCGGGGGGCGGCCAGTTGGGAGCGATGGTCCACAGGTAGGCAAAGCCGAACAGCAGGCTTGCGTAAAGGGCAGCGTCCGCCGCAAGCAGCACGAGGCTTCCGCACCATCCCGGCGCATGGGCCGCCTCAAAGTGAACCTGCGCCCGCTGCCCCAGACCTATCTCGATCGGCCCCGTATCTTCCCGGCTGCCAAGCTGGCGCGCCCACATCCACCCCAGCGCGGCAATGCCCCCAAGCACGATCGCTGCCACCCAATAGAGCCCGACCAGAAAAGCCTGAAAGAACAACCCGGTGATGAGCGCCGTTGCAAAAGGCAGCCAACTGTTGCCCGGCACGATCGCCAGATAATCAAGGCGACCGTCCACCCCGCACACGGCAAGCGTCTCCCGCAGGCCGCGACGATTGCGAGCCAGATAGCCCTCTCCCCGCGCCAGACGAACATCGAGATCGGGCGTCTCTTCCAGCGGATAACGCCCCGCAACATGCGGCAGGCTGGCAAAATTATAATTCGGCGGAGGCAGCATCATGGCCCATTCCAGCGTGCCCGCGTGCCAAGGATTGCGACGCGCCGCCCGCCCGATGAGCAGGGTCTGCAACACATCAAGGACGACCAGCGCAAAGCCGAACCCGCTGATGAAGCCGCCAAGGGATGAGAGAAAATTAAGCGCCGTCCAGCCGATATCGGCCGGATAGAAATCAACCCGGCGCGGCATGCCGAGCAGACCGGTCAGGTGCATCATGAAAAAGGTGAGGTTGAACCCGATGAAGATCAGCCAGAAGGCCGCCTCGCCAATTCTGAAACTGCGCTGTTTTCCGGTGAAGTGCGACAGCCAGTAATAGGTGCCCGCCAGCAGCGGGAAGATAAAACCGCCAACAAGCACATAATGCATGTGCGCAACGACAAAATGGGTGTCGTGCGCCTGCCAGTCGAACGGCACCATCGCCACCATTACGCCGGTCAGGCCGCCGATCACGAAGACAAAAAAGAAACCGGCCAGATAGAGCATCGGCAATTTCAGTTGCGGCCGCCCCGACCAGAGGGTGCCGAGCCAGGCAAAAATCTGGATGCCGGTGGGAATGGCGACCAGCGCGGAGGCTGCCGAGAAAAACCCCAGCGCCATATACGGAATACCGACGGCGAACATGTGGTGAACCCACAGGCCAAGGCTCAGGAAGCCAAGAGCGATGATGGCCGCAACGATCCAGCGGTAGCCCAGCAGATGAGCCCGGGCCATGACGGGAAGCACGGTCGAGACGATCCCCGCGCCGGGCAGGAAAATGATGTAAACTTCCGGGTGTCCAAAAAGCCAGAAAAGGTGCTGCCACAAAAGCGGATCGCCGCCTTTAAGGGGGTCGAAAAAGGGCCAGCCGAAAGCGCGCTCCGCCTCCAGCAGGATCGAGCCCAGGATCAGCGGTGGAAAGCCGACCACCATCATTCCGGCCGTCACCAGAATGTACCAGGCAAAAATCGGCATCCGATCAAGCGACATGCCGGGGGCGCGGAATTTGAGGATGCTGACGACCAGTTCCACCGCCGCGCCAAGGGCGGAGATCTCGACGAAAGTGATGCCGAGCAGCCAGAAATCATTGTTGATGCCGGGTGAGAACGGCTTGCTCGACAGCGGCGTGTACATGAACCAGCCGCTGTTCGGAGCCAGCCCCGCAAGCAGCGAGACAATCAGCATGGAGCCGCCGAAAACATAGCACCACCAGCCAAAGGCAGAGAGACGCGGAAAGGCCAGATCGCGGCTGCCCAGCATCAGCGGCAGGAAGTAAATCGCCACGCCCTCCAGCATGGGGATCGCGAACAGGAACATCATCACCGTGCCGTGCATGGTGAAGAGCTGGCTGTAGGTCTCGGCATCGACAAAGGCGCCGTTCGGCGTGGCCAGCTGCGTGCGCATCAGCATTGCAAGGATGCCGCCAATTGCAAAGAACAGGAAGGCGGTCAGGATAAACCGCCTGCCGATGCTCGTATGATTGACGTTGACGAGAAAGCCCTTGAGGCCCGCCGGATACCCCCAGACAGCGTTTAGCTCACGATGGAGACGGAGCGCGTTCATCTCATTCTCCGGCCTGAAAGGCCGCCCAGCCTGCCCGGTCATGCGCAATCACGCGGAACCGCATCCGGGCATGGCCGAGGCCGCAGTATTCAGCGCAAACCGCCTCGAAGGCCCCCGGCTCGGCAGCCTCGATCCTGAGAACATTGGTTTTGCCGGGCACGGCATCGAGCTTGCCGCCAAGCCGGGGAACCCAGAAGCTGTGGATCACGTCGCGGCTGGTGATCCGCACGTCAACCGGCAGGCCAACGGGAATGTGAAGCACGCCAACCCGCTCGCGCCATGTTCCGTTCGCCAGCGGCTGACGGAAGGTCCATTGCCACTGCTCGGCCTGCGCCTCGACTGTCGCCACGCGGGGGGCATCATTCGGGATCAGCCGCTCGCCAAGGATCATGCCGTAGCCAAGAAGCGCGAGCAGAACGGTGCTGGTGAAGACAAGACCGCCGCCCAAAATCCATTTGCGCTCCGTCTGCACGCTCGGCCTGCGGCGCGGGATGAACGCAAGCGCCAGCAGGACCATGACGAGCGCGAATATCATCACCGCGCCTGCCAGCATGATCCACCACAGAAAACTGATTTCCGCCGCTGCCTGCCCTGCCGGATCGAGCACCGACAACGCGCCGGAGCAGCTTGAGAGCAAAACGGCAGGGACAAGGGATAATACGACCCGCAGGCGCGTTGACGGGTGCGAACGCTCATCCAAGAGACCGCCGCCATGACAAACGTTGAAAAGCCGCTTGCCGATCCGATTGCAGAAAAGCCCAGCTATGATCGCACGCAATCGAGAATTGCCGTTGCCGGACATCCCGTCCACGCCATGCTGGTCTCCTTCCCGATCGCGCTTGCGGTCTGCGCGTTGGCCTCTGATCTCCTCTACTGGTGGACCGGGGACGGATTTTGGGTGCGGGTTGCCTTGTGGACGCCGGGCGTTGGCTTCCTGATGGGTCTTCTGGCCGGTCTGGCCGGTGCTGCCGAGTTGCTGCTGGTTCCGGGCATCAGGGCGCGGTCGGCAAGCTGGACCCATTTTATCTTTGCGATGGTGCTGCTGTCGGCCTTCGGCCTCAACTGGGGCATCCGGCTTGCCGGTTCGGAGGCAAGCGTGCTTCCCTACGGCCTTCTGCAATCGCTCCTCGTCGTCGCCCTCACGGCGCTGACCGGGTGGCACGGGGGCAAGCTGGTGTTCGACCATCAACTCGGCACCTCATCCCCCGGCAGCTGACGGTGGCGCGGCAGCGTCAGCCAGTCCGGAAAAAGGCTGGCGGGCACCTCGGGCTTGGCGAGCACGATCAAAAGCACGAGCGTGATCGTCAGAAGGGCGGGCACGATCAGCAGAGACGCCTTGGGCGAGTCATACCCCCCTTTTTCCTCTTCCGAGCGCAGCACCACATGGCCCTGAAAGCCATGAACGCAGGCAAGCAGGCCAACCGCCGCAAGCTTTCCAATCATCCAGCCCGTATAGGTTTGCCTGAGAAAAATCAGCGCAATGCCCGCCGAGACCGCAATCACAGCGGCCGGTGTCATCAGATAGGTATAGCCATAGTGGGTTACCTTGCGCAGCTTGGTGAAGATGAACTGGCTTTGCTCCGGCTCCAGATGGCGCAACATCAGCGGCAAAGCGATAAGCCCCGCGCACCAGACGATCACGGCGGCGATGTGCAGGGCTTTCATGGCAAGGATCACCCCGGCCTCCCTCTGCGCAAACCCGCGCCGCGAAGGTCAAAAGAGTCGCAGACGCCGCCCCGGCGCAGCGCCATTATGCCGGTGCCCCGGCATCGGCAAGGAAGCGGCGCAGCAACGGCGCCCCCGCCCCAAGGAACAGCGGCAGGCTCGCCACCCACATAATAAGACCGGCAAGCTGCTGGTCTTCCAGCGCAGACAATCCGTAAAGGCTCGTCGTCAGAAAGTGGGGCGCATAAAGAGGCTGCGGCGCGAAGGTAATGATCGCGCCGAGCAGCCCCATCTGGACCACCCCCGCAAGCAGCGCGCCGATTTGCGCCGCACCGTGCGGGGCGTTGTAAAGCGCCGTCCAGAACAGGATGGCGCTGCCCAGCAACAAGCCCTGCATGATCCAGTAGATCACATCGCTGGACAGCGCCGCCCCATACGGCCCCGGCACATGCCACGCCCAGAAGATCAGAATATGAGCCCCCGCGACAAGCCCGGGCGGACCCCCGCGCCAAACCCGCGCCAGCGCATACCCGATGAGCGGGCCGGCCAGCGCCACCACCAAAAGATGATGGAGCGAACGGGCTGCAAACAGCGCCGAACTCAGCGCGCACAACGGGGAGACGAACGCCACCAGCAGCACCGCGCATCCCGTACCCCAGGCGAGCCGCTGCCGGGGCGCATTTCGCATGAGCACGATACCGCCCACAAGCGCGGCGGTCAGCGCGGCCAGCAGCACGGGGTCCCAGTTCCATCGCAACCACAAATCCTCGGGCAAGGGAGCGCGGCCGCAATAGGGCGGCGGAGGCACTACAGAAGATGTCATCCAAAGCCCCCTTCGGGCGAAGTGTTCAGGCTCAACTCCTTGTCGTCATCAAAAAGGGAACCTGAAGGCGCGGCTACGGTTCCCTTCCTATGCAACGAACACCGAACCGGAGAGAGAAACTGCAAGCAACGGCTGGCACCGGAAATCACGGCAACAAGGAGAAGGCGATGGCCGCACTGCCCATCCGCCAGAGATTGCTGCACCCGCTGCATGCCATTCTGCTGGCGTTTCCGATCGCGCTGTTCAGCAGCGCGCTGGCAAGCGACATCGCCTATCTCAACAGCGCCGAGATCCAGTGGACGAACTTTTCCCAGTGGCTGCTTGCGGGCGGATGCCTGATGGGCGGCCTGACGCTGCTGTGGGCGATTTTCCTGCTGGTGCGTGCCGGGGCGGCAGAGGACGACCGCATCGTGCGCATACAGGCCGTCGCGTATCTGTTGCTGCTGGCCTCCATGTGGACCTCCGGGCTGCTGAACAGCTTCCTGCACAGCCGCGACGGCTGGAGTTCTGTCGGAGCGACAGGCCAGTCGCTGTCAATCTTCACAACACTGACCGCGCTTGCCGCCGGATGGGTGGGCTATGCGGGCGTTCGCATAAA
>JAEZBH010000223.1 GCA_023427285.1 Pseudomonadota bacterium | reverse complement strand
ACCTTGGAGAGCCTTGTAAGGATGGAGGGGGGCCTTCGCAAGCCCCCCTCGACCCTGAAATTAAACATTTTTTCTGTACCGCCTCGCCTGAGGCGGCGGTTTTGCGCCTCAGCGCCCCCCGGCCTTGATCTTCTGGAGGGTTTGCTGCGCCATGGCGAGGCTGTCGAACGACTTGTGTTTGCTCAGGATATTCTCCAGCTCCTGCCGCGCTTCGACCGGTTTGCCGTTGGCGTTCAGCGCCACGGCCAGATGGTAGCGCATATCCGGGTCATTCGGGCGCGCCTTGACCGCTTGCTGGATGAGCGAGAGGCCCCGCTTCACGTCGACTCGCTTCTCAACCAGCAGGAAGCCCAGCGTGTCCTGCACTTCCGGCGCTTTGGGAGCCAGCTTGTAAGCCCGCTCCGCCGTCGGAATCGCCCGGTTGTCCTTCAACTGGCCGTAGATCCACGCCATGTTGTTCAAGACGCCCGGAGAATTGCGGGTCACCTCGTCCATGGCGTTGTAATGGGCCAGCGCCTGCGGCAGGCGCTTGGTGCGCAGGTTGATATCGGCCAGCGCGATTCGGGCCGCCGCGTTCTTCGGCTCCTTCTTCAGCAGCTCGTTCAGCACGGCGATCGCCTGATCTTGCTTCTTGGCGTAGGTGTAGGCCTGCGCCAGGCTGATCGCCAGCGTGCTGTCCATGCCGCTCTGCTTGCGCACCGCCTCATAGGAAGCGATGGCCTCGTTCCACTGGCGGTTGCCCATGTACAGATCGCCCAGCGCCCGGTCGGCAACGCCAGACTTCGGATAACGCGCCTTCAGCGCCTTGGCGTGGGCAATGGCTTCCTTGAACCGGCCCTCGCGCGCTTCCAGCCCCATCAGATCCAGATACACCTGCGTGACGTTCTGGTCCTTCAGGTTCAGCGCCATGCTGTAAACCCGGCGGGCAGCATCCGTGCGCTTGTTCTCGGCCAGCGCGCGGGCGTGCAGAATACGGGCATTCACGTCATTGGGCACAGCCTTGGTCAGCCGCTCGAACGTGGCAGACGCAGCGCCGGGGTCCTTCACCGCCAGCTGCGTGCGGCCAATGACTTCAAGCGCCGCCGGATTGTTCGGGAAATCCCGGCTCATCGCGTTGGCTTCGCTCAGGGCCAGCTGGTTCTTGTTGCCGTCCAGATAGGCCTGAATCAGCCGCAGCCGCGGCGTCAGGATGGTCCGGTTGGTGGCCACCGCCTTTTTCAGCCATTCGATCTGCTCGTCCGGCTTTTTCTCCTGCCGCGCCACGTCGGCCAGAACCATCAGCGTCTTGGCGTTCTGGCCATCGCCCTCAAGCGCGCGCATCAGCTCGCGCCGGGCCTCGACGGTCCGGCCATCGGCCATCAGCACCTGAGCCAGATTGCGCCGGGCCTCGTTATACTTCGGGTCCTTCTGGATCGCGGCGCGGAAGTTGGATTCCGCTTCCTTGATCTTGCTCTGCCCGAGGAACGCTGCGCCGCGCAGGTTGTAGCCGATGGCAAGGTTCGGGTGCGCCTTCACCAGCCGATCGGCGCTGAGGAGCGCATCCTTGAAGTTGCCCGCGCGCATCTTCACCAGAGACGACATCATCAGCGCCTGAAGCGACGTGGGGTCTTCCTTCAGCACGGCGTCCAGATCGCGCAGCGCCTCGGTGTTCTCGCCCTGCGCCACGCGGGTCATCGCCAGCTGGGTTTTGAGAGCGGACTGTTCAGGGTCCGCCTCCACAGCCCGTTGCAGGTAGGTCTCAGCCTTGTCGTACTCACCCTTGCGCGCGTAGGCGGAGGCTAGCAGCGCCAGCAGCCTGCCGTCCTTGGGAGACTTTTCGACCAGCGGCGCGGCGGCCTTGATCGTGCCCTCCGCATCCCCCATGCGCATGAGCGTCATGGCGTAAAGGCGCTGGGCCAGTGCGTGGTTGGGCGCGATCTGGGTCAGCTGGCGCAGGCTCGACTGGGCCTGTTGCAGGTTGTTGCGTTCATAGGCGATCACGCCCTGAAGCAGCATGGCCGGCGGGAAGTTGCCCAGCATGCCCTTGGTGCGCGCCATCAGGCTTTCGGCTTCGTCGAACTTGCGATCGCGCACCTTCATCACCGCCTGCAGGTACAGCGAAAGCGGCATGTCCGGCGCGACCTTGTCCACGCGCTGAAGGTCCGCCAGCGCCTCCTGATGGCGTTGAAGATCGGTCAGGGTGGCGGCGCGCTCAAGCCGGGCCTGAATGTTCTGCGGATCGATCTGCACGGCCTGATTGAACAGCGGCAGCGCTTTCGCCAACCCTTGGGAAGAGCGCACCAGATCGCCCTTCAGGATCAGCGCGCGCACGTTGCGCGGATCAAGCGCAAGCGCCTTGTCCACCGCCGCCTCGGCGCTGGCGCGGTCGCGCTGGCTGGAATAGAAGCGGGCCAGATCCAGCTGAACGTCCACGCTGCGCGGCGCCAGCCGCTGGGCTTCCAGAAACTCGGCCTTCGCCAGCTCGGGCTTGCGCAGGCCCATCTGCGCCATGCCGCGAACGCGGGCAGCAGCGGCGGCATGAGCCGGGGACACGCCGCTCTTCACCTCTTCCAGAGCGTCGGCATAGCGCTGTTGCAGCACCAGCGCCTCGCCCATCAGGTGCCGGGTGTCCTCCTTCTTGGCCCCGCCCCGGCGCGCCGCTTCCAGTTCGGTCTGGGCGGGCATGCCCTGCCCGGTCTTCAGGTGAATTTGCGCCTGCAACAGGCGTGCGGGCACGCTGTTGGGATTGGCGCGCAGGGCGTTGCGCAGCTCGATGGTGGCCGCGCGATAATCCCCCCGGTTATAGTGGGCGCGAGCGCGCTCGACCGGGCTTTGCGCAGACGTTGCGGCCCGGTCGGCAAGCGCGCCCTGCGGCACGAGGGCGACAGTACCCAACGCCGCCGTCGCGGCGACCAACGCTGCACCACTGATGGTTCTCATCCGCTTGGTCATTTTTTGTCTCCCTCAGGAAGCGGAACACAGCGCATATTCTTCTCGTACTATACCTTAATGCTGTACTGACGCAGCAGGTCGTAGAATGTCGGGCGGCTGATCCCCAGCAGCTTGGCGGCATTGGTGATATTGCCGTCCGAGCGGGCCAGCGCCTGACGGATGGCCCGACGGTCGGCTTCTTCCCTCACCTGCTTGAGATTGAGGATTTCCGGCTCCATCGCCTTTCCGTCCAGATCAAGGTCGGCGGCGGAAATGCGGTTGTCCTCGGCCATGATGACGGCGCGCTTGAGCCGGTTTTCCAGCTCGCGCACGTTGCCCGGCCAGTGCCAGTCGTTGAGCGCCTGAAGCGCATCGGGCGTGAAGCCCTTGTGGTTGCGGCCCATCTGCCGGTTGAACCGTTGCAGGAAGGCGTGGGCCAGCAGCGTGGCGTCTCCGTGCCGCTCGGCCAGCGAGGGAATGTTCACCACGATCTCGGCGAGGCGGTAGTACAGATCGTCGCGGAACCGCTCCTCGGCGATCATCTGGTCAAGGTTGCGGTGCGTCGCGCACACGATGCGCACGTCCACCTCGATCGGCTTGCGCCCGCCGATGCGCTCGATCACCCGCTCCTGCAGGAAGCGCAGCAGCTTCACCTGCAACGGCAGCGGAATGTCGCCCACTTCATCAAGGAACAGCGTGCCCTTCTGGGCCAGCTCGATCTTGCCCTCGGTGGTCTTGACCGCGCCGGTGAACGCGCCCTTCTCATAGCCGAACAGCTCGGCTTCCAGCAGGTTCTCAGGGATGGCCGCGCAGTTGATGGCGATGAACGGTCCCTTGGCGCGGCGGCTGGACTGGTGCAGGCCCCGCGCCAGCACTTCCTTGCCGGTGCCGGACGCGCCCAGCAGCATGACCGAGACGTCGGTGGTCGCCACCCGCTCGATCATCGAGCACACCTTGAGCATGTTGGGAGCCGCGGTAATCAGGCCGCCAAGCGAGCTGGTCTGGGCATTTTCCTGAAGCCGCCGGTTTTCCTCCTCCAGCGTCTGCACGTGGAAGGCGCGCTTCACGATCAGGCCCAGCTCGTCGATATCCACCGGCTTCTGGTAGAAATCCCACGCGCCCATGCCGATGGCGCGCTGCGCGCTTTCGCGTGCGCCGTGGCCGGAGGCGACAATCACCTTGGTGCGCGGTTGCAGGCGCAAAATCGCCTCAAGCGTGGCGAAGCCCTCGGAAGTTCCGTCCGGGTCGGGCGGCAAGCCCAGATCCAGCGTGACGACCTTGGGTTCTTCCGCACGCAAGAGATCAATGGCTGACTGGCGATCCCCCGCCGTCAGCACGTCATACCCTTCGTAAGACCATTTGAGCTGGCGCTGCAGCCCCGGGTCATCCTCGACGACCAGCAACTTCGGCAGCAGCTTCGGCTTTTCCTCACTCATGCCCGCGTTCGTACCCCCTTCACGCCAGCGGCAGGCTGACGGTAAATACTGTTCCCTCGCCAACGCGGCTGCTTACATCCAGCCGGCCATTATAGCTTTTGACGATTTCCCGCGCCTCGTACGCACCGATGCCGAACCCGCCTTGCTTGGTGGACCGGAAGGGCTTGAAGAGATCGTTCCGGATAAACTCCTCCGACATGCCGCAACCCTTGTCCATCACCAGAATGCGGGCCGTGCCGTCCAGACGTTCCGCGCGCACGTTGATCGGACATGCGCCCGGCGCGGCCTCTCCTGACGAGGCGTCGATGGCATTCTGAATCAGGTGGGTGAAAACCTGCTCCAGTCGCCCGGCATCACCCCGTACAATTATTCCCTCACCAGCGCAATTCAGTCTAATCTCGCTGTATATCCTCGTCTTTTGCGTCACCACGTCCGACAGAAGGCCAGAGAGGTCCACCGCGTCCGTTTCCGTCTTGCCCGTGTTGTGCTGCCCCAGCCGCG
>JAEZBH010000154.1 GCA_023427285.1 Pseudomonadota bacterium | reverse complement strand
AGGACGCTTCTGCTGTTTGTCTTTGAAAAACGCGCCTCCTGCATTTCTCGAATCTCCGCATCAATCCATTCCTTCGGGATCTGCAATTTCTGGAGGAAATCCGAGAAATGGTACGTAAGGTGTGCTGCCATTGCCCGGGCTTCTTTTGCAGGCGTGATGATCGCAAGCCTGGAATTCTCGTTTACAAACAGAAGCAATTGATAGCGATTTACGAACAGAAGGTCCGCTTACCAGTTACCAAGGGCGTTTGTGGAATTGGCGAGCAAAGGCTCAACCGGAAGGCGACTGCGTTTGAACAGCTTTTGCGTGCAGCAAATTGTGAACATGATTTATTTTACAAAAAAATCGCTATTTAAAATATTGAAATCGTACAACTACCCTTTTACATCAGCTCACAGATCGAACCAGAGCAACATCGAATATTGAGGATATTACAGACGGTAGGGTTATACCCCAGTCTTCTTTCTTAAGACAAATCTGCTAAAATGGCAATCGTTGAACAATGCGATAAACGTTAGGGGATCGTGGTTATCGGTGATTGTGTAATTTAGAGGTGAAAAAATGAATGTGTTGAAATCGGAAGTGATCCTGCCGCCCGGCCCGCGCGGGCTGCCGGTGATTGGCAATGCGCTGCAAATCGGCGGTACAGATGTGCGCAGGCTGCTGACACTGCGCGAGACCTACGGCGACATTGTGCATATGAAGGTCGGTAAGCTGAATACGTACATGCTGTTCAACCCCGATCACGTGCACCACGTGCTGGTGAAGAACCAGAAGAACTACGTGAAAGGCATGGGCTACGATGGCCTGCGGCTGATGCTGGGGCAGGGGTTGGTCACCAGCGATGGGGAAACCTGGCTCCAGAACCGCAAGCTGATGGGGCCGTTCTTTACCCCTACCGCGGTTGCCCGCTATACCGCCATGATGGTGGATGCGATCCGGGCGATGCTGGACCGCTGGCAGGCGGTGACGGACTCTGGCGAGCCGCTGGATATGGATGAAGAGATGATGCGGCTGACCATGAGCGTCATTGGGCAGGCTATGTTCAGCGTGGACCTGGGCGAGGAATTGGAAGAGGTGGGGCAGGCGCTGCGCGAAGCCTTTGCCTTTATCCCCAGCCGCACCATGGCGGGCGGCCTGCTGCCCCTTTCGCTGCCGCTGCCCAGCCACCGCCGCTTCATGCACAATATGCAGGTGATCGATGACTTTATCGCCTCGCGGATCGAACAGGGACGCAAACAGGGCGGGGAGGACATCCTCTCCATCCTTCTGAAAGCGCAGGACAGCGAGACAGGCTACCAGCTCAGCGACCGGCAGCTCCGCGACGAGGTCGCAACATTGTTCTTCGCCGGGTTTGAGACCACTGCCCGCAGCCTGACCTGGGGTTGGTACCTGCTGAGCAGCCACCCGGATGCTGCGGAAAAGCTGGCCGAAGAAGCCCGCCGCGAGCTGAAGGATGGGGAGGCGGTGGATGTATCGCGGTTGAAATACAGCCGCCAGGTGGTGGATGAAACGCTGCGCATCTACCCGCCGACCGCTATGCTGGCCCGCCAGAACGTCGAGGCAGATTCGATCGGCGGCTATACCATTCCGCCGGGGTCGATGATTGTGCTGGTTCCGTACCATGTTCATCGCTACCCGGGTATCTGGGAAAGCCCAGAGACGTTCGACCCGGACCGCTTTGAGGACGGCGGATCGCACCCCAAACCGGCCTACATTCCGTTTGCCAGCGGTCCGCGCGTGTGCCTTGGCAACAGCTTTGCCCTGCTGGAGATGGTGCTGACTTTCAGCATGGCCTCCGCGCGATACAAGCTCACCCGCACCGAGACAGCGGAGATCGTGGAAGAATTCGCCGGGACGCTGCGACCCAACCGCACGCTGTGGATGCGGCTGGAGAAACGGTAATCACTTGTGATGAAGGAAAAACGCTCTCCGGGGAAGCAAGGAGAGCGTTTCTTTTTATCATGCTGTCAATCGCAGGCTGCGTCGAAAAAATCTACATGCAATTTATTGGCCACAGGCAGCGGTCGGACAAACGATTTCGGTACAATGATGCAGCGAAAAAACAGTTTCGCGAGTTGATTCATCAAGAGGAAAAGTGCATGCCAAAAGAATACTTGAACCCGAATGAACTCTTCCCCAGCTTGCAGTATGGGTTTTCACAACTGGTTGCGACCAGCGCTGGGAGAACCGTCTACCTCTCCGGGCAGGTGGGGTGGAACGAGCGTGAGGAGATGGCGGTGGGCGATGACCTGGGCGCGCAGATGCGGCAGGCGCTGCGCAACATCGATATTGCCATGCGCGCTGCAGGCGGAATGCTGCACGACGTCGTATCGATGCGCCTCTATATTGTGGAAGGAAAGCGGCACGAATCGCGCGTCGTCGCTGACGTACTGAAGGAATTCTTCCCTCCCGACCGCGCCCCGGCAACCACGTGGATCATTGTGCGCGGGCTGGCCAACGAGGAATTTCTGATCGAGATTGAAGCAACCGGCGTAATCGAGGATCCGCGCTAAAGGGTGATTACCTTGCCCGCCCGCTGCTGTGCTTCGATGATATCGGGCATGCCACCGACGATGCCCACCTGTACCGATCCGGCCAGGTTGTAGTAGTTCAGGCAGGTGCTGCACAGGATCAGCCGCACGCCTTTGGCTTCCAGCGCTGCCAGCGAATCAAGCACGGGAGAGCTTTTTACGGCCAGGCGGACGCCTTCCGCGTAGAAGCAGATGGCCGCAGGGAGCAAATTGTTTTCGTTCAGCAGCATGAGATAGGTAGTGATCAGCTTTTGCTGCAGTTCTGGCTCGGCATCGCCCATGCCGTTGCGGTTGATGATGATAACAGTATCAGAATTTGGCGTGGACATATCAGCCTTCCTTGGTTCCATAGGTATAATGACTGGGATCGTAATTTATCGCAGACCGTCATTTTAGCAGAGGAACCACCAAACCATGCCTGCACGCTTTCGCGAAATAACATCGAGTGACGTCCCCGCGTTATTTGATGTGCGGACTGCCACGCACCAGAACAATATGACGCGGGAAGAGCTGCATTCGCTGGGCATTACCGTGGAATCGGTGCGGGAAAAGCTGGAAGGCACGTACAAGGGTTGGTTGTGCGAGGTGGATGGGCAGGTGGTTGGCTTTGCCATGGGAGACCGGGCAACGGGCGAGCTTTGGGTGATCGCGGTGCTGCCAGAGTACATCGGCAGGGGCATAGGCTCAAGGCTGCTTCGCGCTGTTGAACAATGGCTGGCGGAGAGCGGCTGCGACCGGCTGTG
>JAEZBH010000542.1 GCA_023427285.1 Pseudomonadota bacterium | reverse complement strand
TCTACCGCATCGAGCGCTCCGGCCTTCTGCCGCGCATCAGTGCAGACGGCACCATGACCGAGCAGCGCCCCGGCGGCACCGCCGCCCAGCTGTACGGCGGGGCGACCATCGAGAACTGGTCCGCCAGCGTTGGCGCATCGTGGGAGATCGACCTGTTCGGGCGTATCCGCAGCCTGTCGGATGCCGCGCTTGAGCAGTTCTTCGCCACCGAGCAAACACAAGACGCCGCCCGCATCAGCCTGATTGCGGAAACCGCCAACGCATGGCTTGCGCTGTCGGCAGACCGCCAGCGCCTTGCCACCGCCGAGCAAACCCTTCAGGCGTTCGGCCAGACGCTGGAGATCATCAAGGCGCGCTTTGAGAAAGGCTCGGCCTCGGGCATCGACGTGCGTCAGGCCCAGACCAGCTACGACGCCGCCCGATCGGATGTCGCCAACCTGCGCACGCTCGTCGCGCAGGATCTGAACGCGCTGAACCTGCTGGCAGGCACGAGCGTGCCGGAGACCCTGCTGCCCGAGACCGGCAACGAGGCCCCCTCCACGCTGACCGCCCTTCCCGTGGGCGTTGCCTCCGAGGTGCTGCTGCGCCGCCCGGATGTGCGCGCAGCCGAACACCAGCTGAAGGCGGCCAACGCCAACATCGGCGCGGCGCGGGCGGCGTTCTTCCCGTCCATCTCGCTGACCGGCATGTTCGGCACCATGAGCAACGCCTTCTCCGGCCTGTTCGACACCGGCACCAAAACCTGGTCGTACACGCCCGCCGTATCGCTGCCGATCTTCTCGGGCGGCGCGAACATTGCGAACCTGAAGGCCACCAACGCCGCGCGCGATGCCGCTGTCGCCTCTTATGAGAAGTCGGTGCAGACCGCCTTCCGCGAGGTTGCCGACGCGCTGGCCCGCCGCGCCACCATCGATGAGCAGCTGGACGCCCAGCAGTCGCTTGAGAAGGCATCGGCGGAGTTGCTGCAAATGTCGGAAGCCCGCTACCGGCTCGGCGCGGATTCCTTCCTCGCCACGCTGGATGCCCAGCGCACCTACTTCGCGGCCCAGCAGAGCCTCATCAACACCCGCCTGGCGCGAGACATCAATCTGGTGGACCTCTACCGCACCTTGGGCGGCGGCCTGAAGTAACCGTTCTTCATCGCTGGATGAAAAAGGCCGCTGATGCACCCCGCATCGGCGGCCTTACTTTTTGTGATATTTCCGCCCCTTACCGTCTCCGACTTGACAAAAACTCAAAACGACCGAGAGTCAGGGACATGAAGAACAGCTGTGCCATTTGTATCCGAGTTTATCTCATCGCGGGATCGTAAGCCCCTGAGCTTGGCACATGCGCCCCAGGCTCATGGGGCGACAGGCTGTTTTTAACGGCCAAAGCACACTTCCAAACCGGCGCGGTTACCCCAGTTCCCCGTACACGGCGGCGTTCAAAATCCGTCACCCGTTTGCTTTGCCCGCATTTCCAAGGATTTCGAGACCCATGTCCCAACCCCGTAAAACTGCCCGCAAACCCAAGATCGTCCTCAGCGAGTTCGACTACAACCGCCTGACCGGCCTTGCCGATGCCATCGAGGATCGCTCGCCCGAAATCGCCGAGACGCTTCAGGCCGAGATCGACCGCGCCAATGTCGTCGCCAACGGCACCGTGCCGGGCAACGTGGTGCAGATGGGCTCAATCATCGAATACCAGTCGGACGGCGGCGAGACCAAAACCGTCACGCTGGTGTTCCCCGGCGAGGCGGACATCGCCAGCGGCCGCATCTCCATCCTCACCCCCATCGGCACGGCGCTCATCGGCCTGTCGCCGGGTCAGTCCATCAGCTGGACCGCGCGCGACGGCAAGGAGCACCACCTGACCGTTCTTTCCGTCAAGCAGCCGGAGCCGCAAGTCGCGCCTGAGGCATAACCGCCCCCTCGGCTTGACTTGGAGCCCGGCGCAAGACACACCGGGCGCATGGCAAAGCTTCGTTTTTTCACGATCCTCATTGCGGTGCTTCTGGCGGGCGGCGAGATCGCCCGCTGGTGGGGCGACCCCCGCTTTCTGCCGCTGGCGTTCGATGAACTGCTGGTGGGTCTCGCCATGCTGGCCGCAGCGCTCGGCGTGCGCCGCTTCGGCCCCGCGCCGCTGGCCGCAAGCTGGGGCCTGTTCTGCGGCCTTGCCGTCTCGCTGCTGATGCCGACGCTCGATCACCTGCTGTTCGGGCCTGAGAAGGCAAGCGGGGCAGTGTTCTACAGCGTCACCTTGTCGGTGATGCTGTTGGTGGGGCTTGCGGCGCTGTGGGTTGCCCTGAAGGCGTCGGTTCAGCGCTGCGTGGCACCACCGCGCGAACCGTAAAGCGCCCGTCGCCGGGCAAGCGGTTATAGCGGGCATCGCCCAGCACAACCTCCGTGCCGCCCGCGCCTTCCCGCACCTCAACGAACGGCAGGCGCGACCAGTAGAGGAAATCCCGCATCGCCTTGCTGTGCTGCGCCGCCCGCTGCACAGCCGGATCGCTCATGTTGGTGGGCGTCAGCCCCGGCTCGGGCGTGAAATTCATCGTGGGCACGAAGCGCAGATCACCAAAGCCGTAAGCCATCCCCATGTCATACACAATCCGGCGACGGAACGGGTCCAGCGGCACCGGGCTGGCCACCACGCGCCGGGGCGTGCCCAGTCCCTTGGCCACCACGTCTTTGCTCACGAAGCGCTCGGCCACCGCACTGCCGATCCCCATTGCACCCGCATAGGCCGCCACCAGCACCAGCGCCGCCAGCGCAGGGACGCCCGCCTTGCTGTCGCCCCGGCGCTCCTTGCGCAGCGACCACCAGATGCCAAGGCCCAGCGTCAGCCACACCCAGATATCAATGATGAACAGCGCATCCCCATAGAACCAGCGGTCGCTGAACGGCATCAGGCAGCGAATGCCGTAGGTGTTGAGGAAATCCAGCAGCGGGTGCGAAAGAATGCCGATGTAGGCCAGACCCAGCACCCACCAGAAGCGCACCGGCAGCCGCGCCTCTGGCCGCGTGCCCCGGCGCGTCTGCCATTTGTCGAACGCCACCATGGCGAACGCCAGCAGCAGCGGCAGCAGCACCAGCGCGATCGGCCCGTGGGTCCAGCCCCGCCGCCAGGCCAGATTCTCCCCGAAAAGCAGCCCGAAGGCGTCAATGTCGGGCAGGTTGGCCGCAATCATCAGCGTCGCCATGCCCAGCCCGGTCTTGCGCTTCAGGCCAGCCTGCCCCAGTGCCGCGCCCACCAGCGTATGCGCCAGATTATCCATTCAAGCAGGTCCCAAGTTTGATTCTTTGTGGGGGTCTATAACCCCCACGCCCCCACGCGTTTTATCGGGCCGCGCCCGTCATCACACCCACGGCCCTATGAAAAAATGGGAGGTTGCCAAGAGGGGTATAACCCCTCCTGCTTCAAAAAAATGAAAACCGCCCGGCTCACCCGCAGCGGGCGGAAACCACCTTGCCGCCGGCGTCCAGCTCAAGGTTCAGCCGGTCGATGCGGTAATCCAGCGTCACCGCCTGACCGGGGCGCATGACCCGCAGCGAGCGCGAGCCGCTCTCTTGGCGCGCAGCCTCGCCCAGCGCATCGGTATAGGACTGGCCGATCACGTTCTGCACGGCCTCGGCGTTGCACTCCATCGGCTGGTCCGCGTCGCCTTGCGAGGGGGGCGTCACCGTCTGGGCAACTCCTGCTCCGCCTTCGCCCGCGCTCCCGTCCGGCTGGCCTGCGCACGCCGCCACCAGCAGCACCCCGCCGACCATCCCGGCCATCATTGCAAACCGTGTCACCGACATCATAAAACTCCATTCCATTACTTGCCGACCATATAGCCCGATCCGGCATCAGGCCACATCAGGACGTCAAGACGCTGCGAATGGCAAGACTGGAGTGAATGCGCGCCACCCCCGGCAGGCGCGAGAGAATTTCCTTGTGAATGGCCTCGTAGGCCACGTTGCTCGGCGCCACCACCCGCAGGATGTAATCCTCGTTGCCGGTCATCAGGAAGCACTCCACGATTTCCGGGTGCCGCCGCACCGCCGCCTCGAACTTGTTGAGGAATTCCTCGGTCTGCTTGTCGAGCGTGATGCGCACGATGGCGGTGAGCGACCCCGGCTCGTTCGCAGCCGAGACGATGGCCCGGTAGCCCCGGATCACCCCGCCCTGCTCCAGCAGCTTGACCCGCCGCAGGCAGGCCGAGGCCGACAGCCCCACCTGCGCCGCCAGTTCATTGTTGGGGATGCGCCCGTTAACCCGGAGCACGCCGATGATCTTCCGGTCGATGCTGTCCAGTTCCATTGAACTTTATTCCAGTGTTGTCGCAGAATCTGCGATGAAATCGGTCATGACTGAATTTTATTGCGCCGATTGGCAGTTTATTCAAACGATTCTCGATTATTCTCGATCCATAGGGCCAAGATTGGATCGCGCCCCGAGGTTGTATCAGGCCAATGACGCAAACTTCATGGACAGGTGGCGCGGGTGCGCGCCTTCAGATCGATCTGGAAGCCCTGTGCGCCAATTACCGCGTCATTGCGGAGGCGGTTTCCCCGGCCCGTGCCGCTGCCGTGGTGAAGGCCGACGCCTACGGTCTGGGCGCTGATCGCGTTGCCCCCGCCCTCGGCAAGGCAGGCTGCCGCGATTTCTTCGTCGCGCACCTGAGCGAGGCCGAGCAATTGCGCCCGCTGCTGCCCGAAGACGCCCGCCTGTTCATCCTGAACGGCGTTTATCCGGGGGCCGAGGCCGCGTGCATGGAAGCGCGCGCCATTCCCGTTCTCAACTCCCCCGAGCAGGTGCGCGCCTGGGTTGCGCTTGGCAAGACCGTGGGCCGGCCGCTTGAGGCCGCCGTGCAGGTGGACAGCGGCATGTCCCGCCTTGGCCTCAGCGAAGACGACATCGACGCTCTGCTCGCCGAAATTGATTTCCGCCATGACCTGAGCCTTGTTCTGGTCATGAGCCACCTCGCTTGCGCTGATGAGCCGGAGCACCCCGCTAATCGGCTCCAGCTCGCCCGGTTCGGGGCGCTGGCCAACCGCTTGCCCCCCGCCCCCCGGTCGCTCGCCAATTCTGGCGGGTCTTTCCTCCCCCTCCCTGCCTTCCGTCAGGATCTCGTGCGACCGGGGGTGTCCCTTTACGGCGTTGCGCCCCATCCCGGCCAACCCTCGCCCATCCGCCCCGTCGTGCGGCTGGACGCCCGCGTCATTCAGGTGCGCACCATCCCCGCCGGGTGCGGCGTCGGCTATGGCCTGACCTACACGCCGGACCAGCCCGCCCGCATCGCCACCATCGGCGTCGGCTATGCAGACGGCTGGCTGCGCGCCCTCAGCAATCGCGGTGCGGCTTACTTCAACGGCGTGCGCCTGCCGATTGCGGGCCGCGTCTCGATGGACAGCATCTGCCTCGACATCACCGCCCTGCCGGAGGGTGTGCTCAAGGCCGGAGACGTCGTTGAGCTGATCGGCCCCAACCAGCCGCTGGAAGCCGTGGCGGAAGATGCGGGCACCATCCCTTACGAAATCCTCACCAGCCTCGGGCACCGCTATGCCCGGGAATGGATCGAAGCATAATCATCAGGTCAAAGGGACCAATCCCATGCATGTTGCAGTCCTCGGCAGTGGTGTCATCGGCGTCGCCTCCGCCTGGTATCTGATGAAGGCGGGCCACACCGTCACCGTCATCGACCGCCAGCCCCGCCCCGCCAACGAGACCAGCTTCGCCAACGCGGGCCAGATCTCCCCCGGCTATTCCTCGCCCTGGGCCGGGCCTGACGTGCCGCTGAAGGCCCTCAAGTGGCTGATGATGGAGCACGCGCCCCTCATCATTCGCCCGAATGCCGACCCCGCCATGTACACGTGGCTCTTTGCCATGCTGCGCAACTGCACGTCAGCCCGCTATGCGCTGAACAAGGCCCGCATGGTGCGCCTTGCCGAATACAGCCGCGATCAGCTCATGCAACTGCGACAGGACACCGGCATCGCTTACGACGAGCGCTCCCGCGGCACCCTGCAACTGTTCCGCACGCAGGCGCAGATGGACACCATCGGCAAGGACATCGAAGTCCTGCGCGCGGGCGGCGTGCCGTTCGAGGTGCTGGACCGCGCCGGGTGCATCGCCCATGAGCCGGGCCTTGCCTTCTCCAGCGATCCGTTCGTGGGCGGGCTGCGCCTGCCCAACGACGAGACCGGCGACTGCTTCAAGTTCACCAACGCGCTGGCTGAAATGGCCGAAGCGGGCGGCGTCGCCTTCCAGTACGACACCGACATTTTGAACATCCAGAGGGGCGGCGGGCGCATCACCAAGGTGCAAACGAGCAAGGGCGACGTGGTGGCTGACGCCTATGTCGTCGCGCTCGGCAGCTATTCCCCGCAGACGGTGGCCCCGCTCGGCCTGCGCCTTCCGGTCTATCCGGTGAAGGGCTACTCCATCACCGTGCCCATCAAGAACGCGGACAAAGCGCCCCAATCCACCTTGCTTGACGAGAGCTTCAAAATCGCCATCACCCGCCTGGGTGATCGCATCCGCGTCGGCGGCATGGCGGAAATCTCCGGCTTCACCCATGACCTGCCCGAGCGCCGCCGCCGCACGCTGGAGATGTCGCTGACCGGCCTGTTCCCCGGCGCGGGCGATATCGCCGCCGGGGCCTACTGGTCCGGCTTGCGCCCCATGACGCCGGACGGCACCCCCATCGTCGGCGCAACGCCCATCCCCAACCTGTTCCTCAACACCGGACACGGCACGCTCGGCTGGACCATGGCCTGCGGCTCCGGCCGCGTGCTTGCCGATGCCATCTCCGCAACCGAACCGGACATCGAAATCCGCGACCTCGGCATGTCCCGCTACGCGGCGTGAGTTTTTGGGGAAGGTGTTTTTATTCTTTGCAGGGGACGCTCAGGCAATGCCTTCGCCCCCTGCACCCCGTTCCTTTTCGGGCCGCGCATTTGATGAACAGGCGCGCCCCTTTAAAAACTAAAGGGGGATTGCAAAGGGGGTTACAGACCCCCTTTGCGGAAAAGATTTTCCCAAACGCCCTACTGAGCGCCCTCAGCCGGGGCCGGGTGGAATTCGCCGTCGAACACCACTTTGACTTCATCGCCGATCGGGCTTTTCTCCATGCCGAAGTCAGAGCGGTTGAAAGCGCCTTCCGCACGGAAGCCGATGGCCGGCGTGCCGAACATCGGGTGGCTGGCGGACTGGCCGACAATGCTCACGTTCATGCTGACCGGCTTTGTCTGCCCGAGGAAATTCAGGTCGCCCGTCACCTTGGCAAGGTTGGGGCCAACGCGCTCGATCTTGGTCGAGGTGAAGGTGACTTGCGGGAATTTCTTGCCGTTCAGGAACTTCTCGTCCAGCCCCAGATTCTCATCCCAGCTCTTGTAGGGCGTGCCCTTGTGGGTGCCCACATAATCGCCCGGATAATCGGTGCGCACGGACGTCGGATCAATGGTCAGCTCGATTTTTGAATTTTCCAGATTGGCCGGGTCGAGCGTGACGGTTGCATCGTATTTGGTGAACTTGGCCGTGTAGTTCGACAACCCTAAGTGCGAGACCGACCATTGCAGCAGCGAGTGGGTCGGGTCCAGCTTGTAAACCCCTGCGGGCACCTCAAGGTTCACCTGCTCGGGCGGCGCAACCTCGCCCACAACAGCCGTGCTGGTCGCACCCTCTCCAGAAGACCCCGTATCGTTTGCCTGTTGTCCGCAGGCTGCCAGCAGCGCGCACGCGCCGCCGATCAGAAGCAATCTTGCCGTCATGTTTCCCCCTTCAGGCTCAGTTCGCATACCGGACCGGATCGGATGAATCCGTCTCCCCCCGCATTTATTGGGCCGAAAACGCTGCCGCTCAACCCCTCGCGTGTTATGAGGGCAGCCAGAATCAAAAGTGGGAGGGATTGAGAAATGACCATTGCCAGCAGCACGCTTCCGACCCGGCAGCTTGGACCGCTTGCGGTTTCAGCCATCGGCCTTGGCTGCATGAACCTCAATCACGCCTATGGCGTGCCCCCCACCACGGCTGAGGCCACAAGGCTGCTGCACCGGGCGCTGGATCTGGGCGTCACCTTCTTCGATACCGCCGCCATTTACGGCAATGGCGAGAACGAGAAGCTGCTCGGCTCGGCCATCATGCACCGGCGTCAGGACTTCGTGCTGGCCAGCAAGTGCGTGCTGGGCATGGCCCCGGACGGCAGCGGCAAGCGCATTCTCGATGGCCGCCCGGAGACCATCCGCCGCACGCTCGATGAAGCGCTCGCGCGTCTGGGCACCGACCATATCGACCTCTACTACATGCACCGGCTCGACCCCAACGTGCCGGTTGAAGACTCCGTCGGCGAACTCTCCCGCGCCGTGGAAGCGGGCAAGATCGGCCACATCGGCCTCAGCGAAATGTCAGCCGCAACCATCCGGCGCGCCCATGCCGTTCACCCCATCGCCGCCATCCAGAGCGAATATTCGCCCTGGGTGCGCAACCCGGAGGTGGCCGTGCTTGACGCCTGTCGCGCGCTTGGCATCGGCTTTGTCGCCTTCTCCCCGGTTGGGCGCGGCTTTCTGGCCGGTGCGATCAAATCCGCCGACTATGTGCCCGGCGACATTCGTGAGACCATGCCCCGGCTCGTCGAGCCGCAGCTGTCTCACAACCTGAAGCTTTACGAGCGCTTCGCCGCCGTTGCCGCCGCCGTCGGCTGCACCCCGGCGCAACTGGCCATGGCGTGGATTCTGGCGCAGGGAGACAATATCGTCCCCATTCCCGGCACGCGCAGCATCGCCCATCTGGAAGACGATCTGGGCGCGGCAGCCGTCTCGCTCACGCCCGCAGACATTGCCGCCGTTGACGACATCTTCCGCCCCGGTGCGGTGCAAGGTGCCCGCTATGCCGCCGCCATGCAGGCAACGGTCGATACGGAACTGCTGCCCGAAGAGGTGTGAACTGAGGCCTTTCAGGCGCAGTCTTCCAGTATTGATTACAGTACGGACAAACTGCGCTCTCAGGCTTTGTGCAAGGGTGGTTAAAGCGATATTAATTGACGTGGAAGCAGAGTCGCTTTCGCAGTTGTTGAGTATCGTCTCGATGAGTTTCCGTCATTGCGTTCTGGCCAGCGCCGCGCTGGCATGCGTCTCCCTTGGAAACACCGCCGTTGCTGGCCCTGTTGATGCCCTTGAGGCGATGCGGGACTACAACCTGATCGTGTTCGACGATTTCCGCCTGAATCACGACATTCAGGGTGGCATCTACGTTGATGGCAACCTGAGCAACGGCAACATGGTGGGTTCTAATTTCACCAGCTATTCCGGCGGCTCGGGCCTGACCGTCACCGGCAACGTGACCGGTCAGAACATCAAGGTGAAAAACAGCGATGTGCGCATCGGCGGCTCCGTCTCCGGCTCCATCGAGGTGCAGGACAGCGGCAGCGCCTACATCGGCGGCAGCACCCCCGGCACGGTTCGCCTGACCGGCAACACCCAGGGCCGCACCGTTCAGACCAATGATGCCAATGCCGTGGCCGTGCTCGACCGCGCCGATTTCTTCGGCCTGTCCGCCGATCTGGCAAGCCGCGCCGCCGAGACCAGCTACAGCGGCGCTGACATTCGCGATCGCAACAATTTCCGCATCACCGTTGCCGATCAGAACAACGATGGCATCGGCATCGTCAATCTGGCGGCTGACTTCTTCTCCAGCGTCAACAGCTACGGCCTGTTTGGCGACGGTCTGTCGAGCCTCGACACCATCATCATCAACGTGGCGGGCACCAACCTCGACATCAACGCCAACTGGCAAACCGGCGGCCTTGCGAGCAACCTGTTCGCCAGCCAGCACATCATCTGGAACTTCTTTGAAGCCGAAGTCCTGAACTTCGGCACCCAGATCTTCGGCTCCGTGCTGGCGCCGGGCGCGCACGTCACCAACCGCACGCCGATCGACGGCACGCTGGTGGCCGGCAGCTTCGCGCAGGACGGTCAGGTCCACCTGCCGGGTTATGTCGGAACGGCTCTGAGCTTCGCCCCGCCGCCGCAACTGCGTCCGGGTCCCGAGGGGATCCCGGCAGACAGCGGCTTCGTCGAGGTCAACGAACCGACCGCCGTCGGCCTGCTCGGTCTTGGCCTGCTCTTCATCGCAGGGCTGAGCCGCCGCCGCACGATCTTCAGCGCCAAGAAGCTGGCAGCCTAAAACAATCCGGGGCAGGATGGCCTTCCGCCGCCTGCCCCGATTTTCTCTGGCCCGATTTTCTCTGCCCCGATTTTTCCCTTTATCCGATACGCCCCCCGCAGCCCGCCAGCACGCGGGGCTTGCGCAGCGGATCGCCCATCCGCTCGTACAGCGCCTCCATCGCCCCGCCCATGAACAGCTGCTTGCGGCGCGGGCCGAGGGTCTTGAACACCTCCTCATAATGGGCCGCCGGATCGTTGATCCCCTCGAAGTGCGGAAAGTCTGACGAGAACACCAGCATGTCCTCCGGCAGAGCGCGCATGATCTCCGCAATCGGGGAATCGTTGCCGCCCGTCAGCGGCGTTCCGCGCACATTGCGCACCAGATATTCGCTCGGCTTCAGCGGGTATTTCCACTGGCCAAGGAACAGCTGCGCCGTTGGCGAGATGCGGTCGTCAATGTCATTCAGGAAAAACGGCAACCAGCCGCAGCCCAGCTCCGCCAGCACAAGAGAGAGCGTCGGGTGCCGCTCGAACACGCCGCTCAGGATCATGGCGCTCACCACCAGCATGGGCGTGACATGACGGAAGCTGCCGCCGAACTGGCGCAGCAGCGTCGCATCCGCCTGCATATTCGCCCACCCCGGATCAAACGTCATCCGCTCGAAACCGGTGTGCAGCATGGCCACCATGCCGTTGTCCGTCACCGCCTTCCAGAACTTGTCCCAGCCGGGGTGGACAATTGAAACGCCCTCCACCGGCGCGCCCGGCACCAGCACAATGCGGCTGCCGCGCTTGCGCATCCGCGCCAGTTCCTCAATGGCCCAATCCAGATCCGAATAATCCAGCGCCGTCACCGGCAGCAGCCGCCCGTTGCCCTCAAGGCAGGTGTCCGCCAGCCAGTCGTTGCAAGCGCGCACGGTCTCGCGGCGCAACCCTGCGTCCTCGATGAACGCCAGATAGGTCACACCCGAGAGGCAAATGACGTGCTGAATGTCGATGCCCTGCCTGTCCATCCACTTCAGGCGCGCCTTGGCGTTGGCCACCTC
>JAEZBH010000519.1 GCA_023427285.1 Pseudomonadota bacterium | reverse complement strand
GACCAGTACACTACAGTGCGCCGCTCAACGCCCCCTCAACGTGAACAGCTTGTACTTTCGATAGAATTTCAGTCATTTTTCTACGCAGTCAACATATTTTTAGCCAAGTATCCCTTTTATCGCGTAGCAACCTACCCCCCAAACCACCACCTTGCCCCCCGCCCAAATTGCCCTAACGTATTAGATAGGTTGGACAATTAGGCCACCGCGGGGGCGGGCCGGGGGGATGCAATGGCCGGTACACCGACGCGCTACCAGGGCATGGACGCATTGCGCGGTCTGGCGATCCTCGGCATCTTTCTCATCAACATCATCGGCATGGGCGGCAGTCTGCACGCCGAGGAGTATCCCCCGCTTCTGGGCTGGACGACGCCGGACCAGATCGCCTGGTGGTTCCAGACGCTATTCATCGAAGGCACGATGCGCGGCCTGCTCTCGCTGCTGTTCGGGGCCAGCTTCGTGCTCTACCTCCAGCGGCTGGAGGCGAGCGGGGACTTGCCGGAAGACGATATCATGGCGCTCTATTACCGCCGCGCCTTCTGGCTGATCGTGTTCGGCATGGTTCACGCCTATGTGCTGATGTGGCCGGGCGATATCCTGTTCATCTACGGCCTTGCCGCACTGGGGCTCTACCCCTTGCGGGACTGGGAGGACCGCCGCCTCATCGGCGCGGGGCTCATCCTGATCGGCGCGCTTGCGTTTCTGATGTGGGCGCCCGTGCATCTGGCAGGCACGCTGCCCGGTCTGCCGCCGGAGTTGCCCGACGCTGCCGAACATGCCGCGCGCTTTGACAGCGCATGGGTGAAAGAGCGCGCAGGCCGGCTTGGCGACTACCTGGAGAACGCCCGCAAGCTGGCCAGTATTTCGGCTGAGTGGAACCTGACGCCCTTCGTTTTCTGGTGGGTGATGGATGCCTTCGCCATGATGCTGATCGGCGCGGGGCTGGCCGGGCGCGGCGTGCTTCAGGGGCTGGCCTCGCGGCGCACCTACCTGCTGCTTGTGCTGCTTGGGTACGGCATTGGCCTGCCGATGCGGCTGTGGCTGGCCTGGAAGGCGCAGGAGACGGGTTTCCTGACCGGCCCCGTTGGCATCTCTCCCGGCTACCAGATCAGCCGCTGCACCATCACCCTTGGCCACGTTGGGCTGTTCTACCTGATCTGGCACTGGCTTGCGGGCAGAACAGCCAGCACCCGCCTTCTCCAGCCGCTGGCGGCGGTCGGCAAGCTGGCGCTGACCAATTACATCGGCCAGACGCTGCTGGGGCAATTCATCCTGTTCCCCGGCTTCGGCCTTGGCCTGTTCGGCAAGCTGGGCTGGGCGGGCCTGCTGCTGCTTGCCGTTGCCGTCTGGCCGGTGCAGCTTGCGCTCAGCACGCTATACCTGCGCCGATACCGCACCGGCCCGCTGGAATGGCTGTGGCGACGGCTCACCCGCCTGCGCACCCAACCTGCATAACGACCCTTGCGGCCAACTCCCCCCCGGTTAAGGGGGCAGGCGGATTCGCCTCACCACCCCTCGCGCGCTATAGTTAACGGAACAGAAAGCGTGCCTGCCCGCCAACCCGGATGCCGGCCCAGACCCTGCCAGCCGGGAGACAACGGAGGGAGCCGCTCGCAAGAGGAGAGAGACATGGCGTCGTTCGGTACCGGGGAAGCGCGTGTCGTGGCGTTGATCGGCCGTTACCAGTCCGGCATGAGCGCCCTGCTGGAAAGTATTCTCGTTACGTGCGGCGCGCTCACCCGCAAGGGCGGCGGCTCGAATGCCCGCCTCTATGGCGACACCTCCGCCGAGGCCAGGGCCCGGTCCATGGGCGTTGAGGTCAACATCGCCGAGGCCACGTATATGGGAGAGCGCTACGTCTTTCTCGACTGCCCCGGCTCCATCGAATTTCTTCAGGAGACCATGAACATCCTGCCGGGCGTGGATGCCGCCGTGATCGTCGCCGAGCCGGACGCCGCCCGCATCCATGCCCTCTCGCCCCTGTTTCAGGCGGCCGAAGCGCAGCGGCTGCCGCGCTTCGTGGTGTTCAACAAGATCGACAAGACGGCGGGCTCCATCCGGGCGGCAAGCGAGGCGCTGACCCAGGTCTCGGCAGCGCCCGTGCTGCTGCGCCACATCCCGCTGCGGGAGAACGGCCAGATCACCGGCTTTATCGATCTGGCCGCCAACCGCGCCTACATCTACCGGCCCGGCCAGCCGTCAGAGGCGGTGGACATTCCCGCCAGCGAACGCGAGCGCTACCTTCAGGAGCGCACCGAAATGCTGGAGACGCTGGCGGACTTCGACGACAAGCTGATGGAAGACCTGCTCAGCGACATCGAGCCCGAGCAGGACACGGTGTTCCGCGATCTGGCGCTGGACGTGCAGCAGGGCAAGATCGTGCCGGTGTTCCTGACGGCAGCAACGCTGGATGAGGGCGTGCGCCGGTTCCTCAAAGCCCTGCGCCACGAACTGCCGGGCTTCCGCGAAACCCAGCAGCGCCTCGGCCTCTCGCCTGATGGCGGCCCGCTCGGGCTCATCATGAAGACCTTCCACACCACCCATGCAGGCAAGATTTCCGCCACTCGAATTTTGCGCGGCAAGATGATGGAGGGCGATACGATAGAGGGCGAGAAGCTGGGGAGCATCTTCCGGCTGGGCGCGGGCGCGCCCGAGAAGATCCCCGGCGCGCAGGCGGGCGATTTTGTCGGCATCGGCAAGCTGGACGATCTGCACACCGGAGACACCCTCGGCCAGCCGCCGCTGGTGCGCATCGCGCAGTTGCCGCCCGTTTACAGCCTGACGCTGACCGCCACGAGCCGGGGCGATGAAGTGAAGCTGACGGGCGCGCTGGCAAAGCTGGCGGAGGAAGACCCCTCGCTTGCCTTCCGCCACGACGCCGAGACCGGCGAGCTGA
>JAEZBH010000511.1 GCA_023427285.1 Pseudomonadota bacterium | reverse complement strand
GATATGAGTGGACAGAAGCCGAATTGGCGGCTGATGTTGCCAGGCTATTGTTTCCCGGTCTGGGCCGATTGAGGGGAAACACAAGGGGTTAAAAGAGGGCGGCGCTTCGCGCCGGGCATTGTATATGGCGTTGGACCTGCAACGATTGAGCGTTCTCGTGGTTGAGGACAGTCCGTTCATCCGGTCACTGCTGATTCAGTCGCTCAAGGTGCTGGGCGTGGGGCAGGTGCTGGTGGCCGAGCACGGCGGGCGCGCCATTGAGATCATTCAGCTGGTGCAGAAAGACCCGGTTCGCGCGGGCGCCATGAGCATCGACCTCATTCTCTCGGACTGGATGATGTCGCCCATCGATGGCGCGATGCTGCTGCGCTGGGTGCGTCGCCACAAGGATTCGCCGGACCGCTTCATTCCGTTCATGATGATTACGGCCCACTCCGACCGGGCGCGGGTGGAAGAAGCGCGCAACCTTGGCGCACATGAAGTGCTGACCAAGCCGTTCACGATCCGAACGCTGGCGGAGAAGCTGCACGCCCTCATCCACAAGAATCGGCAGTTCGTTCACACCAAGGATTACTTCGGTCCGGACCGGCGTCGGCAGATCATGCCGTTTGACGGCCCCGAGCGCCGTATTCTGACGGACAAGAGCCCGGAAGTGGAGGTGATCCATGGCTGAGATGAATGTTTCGAGCAAATCAGCGGTCAAGGTTCGCTTCTATCGGCTGCGCAACCGCCTGAAGGAAAAGACGGCGGGGATTGGTCATTCAACGGACCAGCTTCTGTTCATCGACGAAGTGGCGCTGGAAGCGGCCCAGCGGATCTTTGAGGAGATGTCGGAAGACTATCCGGATTGGGTCAATCATCAGATCGAAAAACTCTACGAGCTTCACTGCCGCTGCGTGGATAGTCCCGAACAGCGCCGGTCCCTGTTCGAGCAGATTACGGCGCAGGCGCACGACCTTAAGGGGCAGGGCGGCACGTTCGGCTATCCGCTGGTGACGGCCTTTGCGACCTCTCTGAACCGTTTCTCCGCGATCCGGCAGGACATCACCGACAACCACGTCGAGATCATCAAGGCCCACATCGACGCCATGCGCGCCGTGATCCGCGATCGCATCAAGGGCGACGGTGGCGAGATTGGCTCGGCCCTTCAACGCGGTCTGGCGCAGGTCATCGAGAAATACCGCTGAGCCGGGGCCGCTCGTTTCGGTGCTTGTTGGCATATCGCAACGAATGGGCTTAAACCCTCATTCGGCAGGACGGGTACGGCCTGCGGTTAAGAAAATGCGGCAAACGAAACAAACAGGGCCACGATCTGCTATAAGCGGATCGAAAACGGCGCTAGAGATGGCGGGATTCTGAGATCACCGGTGTCTCAACAAGAGGAGCGTCATGGCGCTGATCGGGCTGTTCTGTGCAAACCACGCTGCTGCGGACGGGAGCGGCGATCCCTCTGCCCTGCTTCGGGTGGGCGGGATCAGTCTGCTTGAGCGCAATCTGCGTCTGGCGCTGAAGGCGGGGGCAACCCGTCTGGTCGTGCTGGCCGAAGAGTTGTCTCCGGCGCTGGTGGAAGAGCTGACGGCGTTGCACCGCCGCTATCCGCTGGACGTGGTGCGGGTGGCCGAGCAGCTTGCGGGCAAGGTCGAGCCGGAAGATCGCGTGCTCTTGATCGAGGAAGGGTTTGTCGTTGATCAGCGTCTGGTGAACCGGGCGGCGCTGTTTGACGAGCCGACGGTCATCTCGATCTGGAATGCAGGCCCTGCGGTGCCGGAGCGGGCGGTGCGCCTGACGGCTCAGTATTTCTCCGCTGCGGTGAGCATCCTGCCGGGGCATCTCGTGCGCCGCATCGCCAAGGGGCTGGGCGACTGGGATTTCGAGCAGACCGTGCTGCGCTCCGCCATGGTCGATCTGGAGCCTCACTATCTGGATGCCGCCGGTTGCGCCGGGTTCGTGCCGATGCTGGGGCGGGATGTGCCGCTGCTCTGGCATGCCGTCTCCAGCCAGGCGGATGCGGCTCTGGCCGATCAGAGCCTGTCCGGCACGGCAGACACCATTCGGGGCGATGCGCCGACCCGGTGGGTTTATGGCCCGCTGGCGCGGCAGGCCCTGTTGCACAGCGGCAAGCTGCGCTTGAGCGCGGCTCCGGTTGCGTGGGTTGGTGCCGGGCTTGGCGCTGTGGCCGTTGTTGCCCTGTTTCTGGGGTGGTTCTGGGCGGGCGTGATCTGCGCCATCCTGATGGGGTTCGCCTTTGAGCTTTCGCACCGGATCGAGCAGATCAGGCTCGATTCCGCAGCGCCGGGGTGGCTGCTCAACCACGCGCCGCGCCTGCTTGAGGCGGGGTGGTATGCCGGGCTGTGCGGCGCTTTCGTCAAGACGCAGGGCATGGCGGCCGTCGCTGTTGCGCTGCTGCTTCTGGTGTGCCGCCTGTCGGCAGACCTGCACCGCCATTACTTCCACCGGCTGTTCCAGTCATCCCTTGATGATGCGCCGGGCGTGCCGCGTCTGATCGGCCTGTTGGGCAGCGGTGCGCAGACCAATATGTGGCTGCTGCTGTGCTTCGGGATTGCGGGCGCATGGTATGGCGGCTTCTGGGCCGTGGCAGGCTATTCGGCCCTGACATACGGATTTGTTCTTGGCGTTTTTGTTTTGCGTTTGAAGCAGATGGTGCAGCGCCGCGCTCCGGGGGAGGAACCGGGAGCAGGCAAGCTGCGCCCCGATGCCTCGACCGGCGTTGGCGATGGCGGCGAGTCCGGTTCTGATGCCGGGACGTCCGCATAGACGGCGATCGGTTTTCTCTATTCAGCCTTAAGTTGTGTTCGGATGGCCTTGCCGCCGCCGATTGAAAAGGGGGACGTTTCCATGCGTGTTTTGTTGACCGCTCTGGCGCTTGGGCTTGCCAGTGCTCCGGCGCTTGCAGCGCCGTGGGTGGAAGCGGGTGATGTGCGGTTGCGGCAGGATGTGGAGCTTCTGGCAGATTACGGTCTTCTGAGCGGCCCGATTTCGAGCTGGCCGCTGCCTGTCACCCAGATCAACGACGCGGTTGCAAATGTCGATGTCGCCACTCTGCCGCCCTATGTGGCGGCGGCGGTCTCCCGGTTGCGCATCTATCTCAATCTGTCGCAGCGGCGTTCGGTTTACAGCGTTGAAGCGAATGTCACCAACGAGCCCGCACTGGTGCGCGATTTCGGCGACACGGCCCGCGAGGATGTGGATGCCTCTGTAAAGGTAGCGCATGAACTGGGCGGCACCACGATCAGCTACGGCGTTGGCTGGCGTACCGACCAGCACGGCAAGGACCTGCACTTCGAGGATGTGTATGTCGCCCATCGTTTCGGAAACTGGGCGGGCTATGCCGGTTATGTCGATACATGGTGGGGGCCGGGACACGAAAGCGCGCTTTTGATGTCCAACAGCGCCCGTCCGTTCCCCAAGATCGGCCTCAAGCGTCTGTCGCCCGATGCCTTCAACCTGCCGGTGCTCAAGTGGCTCGGCCCGTGGCGGTTCGAGGCCTTCGTCGGCCAGCTTGAGAAGGATCGGGCTGACTACGAGAAGCCGCTGGTTGTCGGCATGCGCTTCGCGTTCGAGCCGGTGCAGGCGGTCGAGATCGGCCTCAGCCGTACCATGCAGATGTGCGGCAAGGGTCGCCCGTGCGGCTTTGGGACCTGGAGCGATGCCATTTTTGCATTCGGCACCAAGGACAACACCGGCACGCTTGATGAGCCGGGCAACCAGCTTGCAGGCATCGACATGCGGATCGGCGGGCGGATCGGCTCGCTGGTGGCCTCTGCTTACGGCGAGGTGATTGGCGAGGACGGCGATGGCATCCTGTTCGAGCAGTTGTCCTATACCGCTGGCGGTACGCTGGCGGGGGGCACCGCTGCCGGATCGCTCTGGGAAGTGGGCGTTGAATATACCGATACCTACGCATTCTTCCTGGCGGAGAAACCGGCGGGTTATGTGGGAAATCGGGCGCGCGGCTCAACCTACAATCACTTCATCTACACCGATGGCTACACGTATCGCGATCGCCCGATCGGCATGAGCCTTGATGGCGACAGCCGCCTGTTCTCGCTGACGGCTTCCCTGACCGATCCGAAAAACCGCCGCTTCTACGGCGCGCTTCGGAAGGCGGATATCAACGTGACCGATACGCCGCGGTATCGCATCAGCCGGAACAACGAAGATTTGTGGATCGGCGAGGCTGGCGTTGAATGGCCGACCCGCTGGGGTGACGTTCGCGTTGAGGGACGCCTGCAATCCGACGCGCCGAACACGCCGGGTCGCTCTCCGATCAAGGGGCAGCTGGAGGTTGGCCTGCGCAGCCGCTTCTAGGGTGTGATTTGAAGTGGTTTTTGCGAGGGTCTCGGACCCTCGCGCTCCCATTCG
>JAEZBH010000492.1 GCA_023427285.1 Pseudomonadota bacterium | reverse complement strand
GTGATGCCGACCTACGCTCGCGCGGACATTGAGATGGTCCGTGGTGAAGGCTGCTATATGTTTGATTCCAAGGGGCGAAAATATCTGGATTTCGCCGCTGGTATCGCCGTTAACGCCTTCGGTCATGGCCACCCCCATCTGGTCGACGCCCTGAAGCGTCAGGCCGACCTGCTGTGGCACACCTCCAACCTCTATCGGGTTCCGGGTCAGGAGCAGGTCTCCGAGCGCCTGCGCGCCGCGACCTTTGCTGACACCATGTTCTTCACCAACTCGGGCACCGAGGCGGTGGAATGCGCCATCAAGACCTGCCGCCGCCATCACTCGGCGCAGGGCCGCCCGGAGAAGTATGGCATCATCACCTTCTCCAACGCTTTCCATGGCCGCACGCTGGGCGCGATCTCGGCAACCGATCAGGTGAAGCTGCGCGAGGGCTTCGAGCCTCTGCTCGAAGGCTTCACCGTGGTGCCGTTCAACGATCTGGCCGCCGTTGAGGCAGCCATCACCCCGAACATCGGCGGCATCATGCTGGAGCCGATTCAGGGCGAAGGCGGCATTTCTCCGGCAAGCCAGGAGTTCATGAAGGGCCTGCGCGCCCTGTGCGACAAGCACGGCCTGCTGCTGATCCTCGACGAGATCCAGTGCGGCGTTGGCCGCACCGGCACGCTGTTCGCCTATGAGCAGTACGACATTCAGCCGGACATCATGACCATCGCCAAGGGCATCGGCGGCGGTTTCCCGGTCGGCGCGTGCCTGGCTACCGAATATGCCGCCTCCGGCATGGTGGTTGGCACTCACGGCTCGACCTATGGCGGCAACCCGCTCGCCATGGCGGTTGCCAACGCCGTGCTCGATCTGGTGCTTGAGCCGGGCCTGCTGGAGCACGTGCGCCAGATGGGCGAGCGCCTGTCGCAGGCTCTGGAGCAGATGATCCCGAACCACGAGGGCATCTTCGCGCCCGAGCCGGTACGCGGCCTTGGCCTGATGCGCGGCATCAAGTGCCTCGTGCCCAGCCGCGATCTGGCCAACCACGCCCGCTCCGAGGGGATCCTCACGGTGGCTGGCGGTCAGGACGTGCTGCGCATGCTGCCGCCGCTGAACATCGAGCAATCCCACATCGACGAAGCCGTCGAGCGGCTGTCCGCTGCCGCCCGCTCCTTCCCTAAGCCTTGAAGCCCTTCAGGACCGACATCGAATGAACGCGAGCCCGATCCGCCACTTTCTCGACCTGACCACCGCCGGCGCACCCGCCGTCAAGGCCATGCTGGCCGAAGCGCGTCGCCGCAAAGAGGCCAGACGGGGCCTGCCCAAAGGACAGGTGGACGCGGATCGGCCGCTGGAGGGTTACACCCTTGCGTCGATTTTTGAGAAGCCCTCTACGCGCACGCGCGTTTCCTTCGATATGGGGATGCGGCAGTTGGGCGGCTCAACCCTGACGCTTTCGTCGTCGGAGTTGCAACTGGGGCGCGGTGAAACCATTGCGGACACCGCGCGCGTGCTGTCGCGCATGGTTGATGCCATCATGATCCGTACGGGAGCACACTCCAAGATCGAGGCGCTGGCCGCCAATGCGGAAGTGCCCGTGGTGAACGGCCTGACGGACTTCAACCACCCCTGCCAGATCATGGCGGACCTGCTGACCGTCGAGGAAAAGCTGGGCGGCGTTGCAGGCACCACCTGGACCTGGCTGGGCGATGGCAACAACGTGCTGCACTCGATCGTTGAGGCAGGCGCTCTGCTGGACTTCACCGTGCGCATCTCCGTACCGCAAGGCTACGAGCCGGAAGTCGGCGTCATCGATGCCGCCCGCAAGCTTGGCGGCAAGATCGAGTTGATCGGCGATCCGCGCGCAGCGGTTGAAGGCGCTGATGTGGTCGTCACCGACACCTGGGTGTCGATGGGCCAGGCTGACAGCGAGGCCAAGATCGCCGCCATGATGCCGTATCAGGTCACGAGCGACCTCATGGCGCTGGCGCGCAAGGAAGCCCTCTTCCTGCACTGCCTGCCCGCACACCGCGGCGAGGAAGTGACCGACGAGGTGATCGACGGCCCGCAATCCGTGGTATTCGACGAGGCGGAAAACCGCCTCCATGCCCAAAAGGCGGTTCTTCTCTGGTGCTTGGGACGACTGAACCCGTGAACGACGAAACGATCCGGCTCAATGATGCAAAGGTGACCGATCTGGTCCTTCCGTTCCAGATCGACAGCCTTGACGTGCGCGGGCGTATCACCCGCCTTGGCCCCACTCTCTCTGAAGTGCTGGCAGCACACGCCTATCCGGCGCCGGTGGCGCAGGTGCTGGCCGAAGCGCTGACGCTGACCGCCCTGCTCGGCTCCGTGCTGCGCGAGGATGGCGGCCAGATGACCCTTCAGGCGAAGTCCAAAGGGCCGATCTCGCTGCTGGTGGCCGATTACCTCGCCCCCGGCGCGGTGCGCGGCTACGCCCAGTTCGACCCCGAGGCGATCAAGGGCATCCAGCCGGGCGCGCCGCTGGAGACGCTGTTCGGCGAAGGCTATCTGGCGCTGACCGTGGACAAGACCCTTGAGACCGAGCGGTATCAGGGCATCGTGGCGCTTCAGGGTGCAAGCCTTGGCGATGCGGCGGGCGAGTATTTCCAGAACTCCGAGCAGCTTCCCTCTTTCGTGAAGCTGGCGGTGCGGCACGACGGGCTGACCGGGGAATGGTTCGCGGGCGGCATCTTGATCCAGCATCTGCCGCACGGCGAGGAAGGCGGCACCCGCCACTTCGCCGCCGAGCAGCAGCACCCCAACTGGCAGCACGCCACGGTTCTGGCCCACACCCTGCGCCCGGAGGAGCTGACCGACCCATCCATCCCGCTGGAAACCGTGCTGTGGCGGCTGTTCCACCAGGACGAGCCCCGGGTGTACGAGCCCGTCAGCATCCATCGCGGTTGCCGCTGCACCCGTGAGCGCATTCAGTCCGTACTGCGCCAGTTCTCGTTCCAGGATCTGATGAACATGCGCGAGCCGGACGGCTCGATCCACGTCAACTGCGCCTTCTGCTCGAAGGATTGGGTGTTCGAGCGCCCGCAGGAAAAGGAATAGGGGCTGCGCGGCAAGGGCGCATTAAAGACGCCCTTGCCG
>JAEZBH010000527.1 GCA_023427285.1 Pseudomonadota bacterium | reverse complement strand
GCGCTGGCCGCGCCGTTTTGAGGTAAAAAAAGCCGGGCGGCGGAGGGTGAATTCCGCGCCCGGCGTCTCAAGGATAAGGCCCGATGGGCCGAATGTTTGTGCTAGCCGTTCAGCGCGGGCTGCTGGGCCTGCGTGGCAAGGCGGCTCTTGCGCGCCCCATAGGCGAGGTAGATCACGACGCCGATGGCGTTCCAGATCACGAAGCGCTGCTGGGTGAGCGAGGGCAGGCTGGCGAACAGGTAGAGGCAGCCCGCAATGGCAAGACCGCCCACCAGCCAGAACAGCGGGGCGCGGAACACGCGCGGGCGCTCCGGCTCGCGCAGGCGCAGGATGATGAGGCAGGCTCCCACCGCCGTGAACGCGGCCAGCGTGCCTGCGTTGGCCAGTTCGGCGATTTCCGCCAGCGGGAAGAACCCGGCAATGGCGGAGACGACAACGGCGGTGCCGACAGTCACCGCAACCGGCACGCCGCGCGCATTGACCGAGCCGAGGCGCTTCGGCAGCAGGCCGTCGCGCGCCATCACGAAGTAGATGCGGCTTTGGCCGTACATGAACGCAAGGATCACGGTGGGCAGGGCAATGACCGCCACCGCGCCGATGAACACCGCCGTCTGCGGGTGGCCGAGGGTGCGCAGCACATGGGCCAGCGGCTCGCCGGAGGCGGCGAACTCGCCGAACGGCATGGCGCCGATGGCAACAGCCGCCACGCCCATGTAGAGCGCGGTGCAGACGACCATGGAGCCGATGATGCCGATGGTCAGGTCGCGGCCCGGATCCTTGGCTTCCTCGGCGGCGGTCGAGACCGCATCGAACCCGTAGAAGGCAAAGAAGATGATGGCGGCGGCGGCCATGACGCCCTTGGCCGAGCCGGAGGCCTCGGAGGCGGCAAAGCCATGGGGCATGAACGGCTCGAAATGGCCCGCATTGAACGCCGGAATGGTCAGCGCGATGAAGATGACCAGCGCCAGCACCTTGAACACCACGAGAAAGGCGTTGACCGATGCGCTCTCGCGCGTGCCGATGAGCAGCATGCCGGCGACGGCGGCAACGATGAGGATGGCAGGCAGGTTGATGATGCCGCCCGCGTGCGGCCCGGCGATCAGCTCGATGGGCAGGTTGATGCCCGCTGATTGCAGGAAGCCGACGGCATAGCCGGACCAGCCGACAGCAACTGCCGCGCAGACGACCGAGTATTCGAGAATCAGGCTCCAGCCGATGAGCCAGGCCAGCCCCTCGCCCAGAACGGTGTAGCTGTAGGTGTAGGCACTGCCGGAGGCCGGAATGAGCGTGGCCAGCTCGGCATAGGCCAGAGCAACGCAGACACAGACGAGACCGGCAACGAGAAAGGCCAGGATGACGGCAGGACCGGCGCGCTCGGCCCCGACGCCGATGAGCGTGTAGATGCCGGTGCCAACGATAGCGCCTACCCCAAGGCCAACAAGGTGCGGCCAGCTTAAGGTACGGTGCAGTTTTTGTCCGTGGTCAGGCGCGTCTGCCGTATCGATCGCCTTGCGGCGGGTCAGGAAAGACATTCGGATCGCCTCAAATCGAAGGTTGATGGTGTGGCCGAAGCAGCTCTCCCGCCGCGTCGGCCCTCAATGTTTGCTGAGGGCGACTATAGCGATACTCCAAACGGGTGCGAAATTTTATTTCACGATGTCGCAAGGCGCGGCGGGGAGCCTCCGGGTAGGTGAGATGCCTCTCAGGTCAGGCTGGCAAAGGCGCTCTTGCCCAGTCCCCAGAAAAACTATGTGGCGCGAAAGTCTATGGCGCAGGTAGTGTTCGGCATCCGCTGGAACCCTCCGGGATGAGCCCTATGACGTACCGCCTCACCATTGCAAATGCCGCACCGCAGCCTGCTGTCCTGGCGGCCCGAATGTGTAGCTGTCGCAGCGCCTGATCCTGCCGCTTTCTGACACCGACACATTCTGGACCCTTGCATCATGAGTGAGCGTAAACCCCTTCTTGGCATCGTCAGTTGCAGCCGCGACGTGGGCGGGCGCGACGTCCATGCCGTCTCGCACCGCTATGTGGAGCCCGTGCTGGATCGCATGGGGGCGGCGGGCCTGATCGTGCCGTCCCTGACCGATGCCTCAAGCATCCGTCAGCTGGCGTCCCTGTTCGACGGCCTGTTCCTGCCGGGCAGCTTCTCCAACGTAAACCCGCAGCGGTACGACACCGAGGCGCAGTCCGAGCACGGACCGTTCGATGAAAGCCGCGACCGCACCGTGTTCCTGCTGCTGGAAGAGATGCTGAAGCAGGGCAAGCCGGTGTTCGGCATTTGCCGGGGCTTTCAGGAGCTGAACGTGTTCTTCGGCGGTAGCCTGCGCTGCGATCTCGGCCACAGCCACGAGACCATGACCCATCACCTGCCGGTTCACCCGGAAACGGAGTTTTCTCAGCTGTTCTCGCTGAACCATGCGGTTGCGATCGAGCAGGGCGGCGTGCTGGAGAAGATCATTGGCCGGCGTCGCGTTGGCGTCAATTCGGTGCACTATCAGGGCGTTGACCGTCTGGGCCGTGGCCTGAAGGTTG
>JAEZBH010000437.1 GCA_023427285.1 Pseudomonadota bacterium | reverse complement strand
GGCTTAACTCCAATGCTTCCATAATCTCCTGCGAGCGCAGCTCGCCGCGTTCGGCCACCAGGCGCAGGATCCTGAGCCGGATATCATCCGCGAGGGCGCTCAGCCGTGTCACCGCCTCGGCGCGGCTCAGATCGGGCACGTCGACGGTGGCATCATCAGGCAGCCGCGCCCGGAACAGAATGATCGGATCTTCTTTTTCGAGGCAGACGCGGAACACGTAGGGGCCTACGTGGGCATTAGGCACAAACAGCACCCGGCTGGCCTGGTCGAAAATGGGCCGCCATTTGTCAGCATCCAGCTCGCGCCCGGTGATCTGGCAGGCTGCATCGTACAAATCCATTCCCTGAAAACGCACCTGCTGGAATGCGCGCACCGATTCGAGCAGCATGGGGCGCGTGCGCTCCCATTCAGCCGCCAGATATTTCTGCCACATGCTGCTCTGGTGATCAACGATGACGCGCCGCATGGTGGGCGGATCGCTTGCCAGCAGGTAGGCCTGGCGCTCCATCGGTTCGTCTACGTATTCGGGCCAAAAGCGCTGGCGCAGGTATTCCAGGTATTGGTTCGCCGACTCCATTGCCTGCGCTACGGTAAGGGCCGGACCTGTGCCTTCCATTACCGCCATTGAATCATACATATTCAGCATTTTGTCGCGCAGGGCAGCCGGGTCAGCGTGCTCCAGGAAGGTGAGATAGGCGGGGAAACTCTCCCAACCAGCGTCAGGCAGCGCCGCGTAGTGCAGCCCGCGCGTAACCAGGTCGTTGGTTGCCCGCTCCTCTTTGCTCATGGCTTGCAGGGTATCAAACACCCAGGCGGCAACGCCACCATGCTCATACTCTTTGCTCAACAGCAAGAGGGATTCGAAAGCGTTGAGCGCGGGTTCCAGGTCAAACCAGATGGCGGAGGAGGATGGGCGATCGATGATGTTCTGAACGGGCATACGATGTGTTCCTCTTTTCACAAAATTGCATTATTCACATAATTGAATAATGAAATAATTGAATATATATTAGATACTATTTATCCAATTGTCAATACCCCAAAACACAAGACTGTCATCCGCCATGGCTGTCGAACGGCAGTCTGAGCTGCTAGATGTAATGGAGTAAGGGTTCGCAAAAATGAGAACCCAATGGTCCCTTACGGGGCTCCTAAAACCTCATGGGCACTTGTTCCCATTTAAATGACGACCGTTCTAGACGGCGCATCACCCCTGCAGTTGTTTGATTAGCTCAAACACCCTTAATCGACTACTCGATTGCTTCAACGACCACTTCTGGCTTCTCCTGGTGGACGTTATGCCCTGCCCCAGGGACCACCACCAGACGGGCATCTGGCAGCAGGCTGTTCAGGGTGTTTGCAGCCTGTACAGGCATAATGCGGTCATTCTCGCCCCAGATGACCGTGGTCGGGGTTTGCAAATTCCGCAGGCGCTCGGGCAGCGATTTCTGCTGGGCGGGGAGCCAGCGCACCATGCCGCGCAGAGTCGAGAGGAAACCCCTGCGCTGGCCGTCACTCCACACGCGCTCATTCACGCGCTGGTAGAGAAAATCACGGTCTGCCTGGGGTAATTCCTGAAGCCTATGATAATACGGCTCGAGCGACCGGTAGGCCGCATCTGGATTTTTTCGCAAGCGGTTGTAGGCCCACTCACCCAGGCCGGGGATGAGGAACATCAGCAGCGACGGGTCTGGCTTGCTCTCCCCCGCCACCAGAGATCCGCCAATCAGCACGAGCCGCTGAACCCGCTGCGGGTTCCGCAGGGCAAACTCCTGCGCGATGATCGCTCCCGTAGAGTGCCCCACCAACACCACTTCTCGCAGGCCCAGGTGATCAATCAGTTCGAGCAGGGTATCCGCGAAAAAGGGGATGGTGTAAGGGTGCTTCCCCTGGTCGCTGCGGCCAAAGCCAGGCAGGTCTGGCGCGACGGCCCGCCGGGCAGCAATTTTCGGCAGCACGTGACGCCAGGTGTCGGCTTCATCCCCTAAACCGTGCAGCTGCACGACCGGCGCTGCCGAAGCGGGCGCCCGTTCACCTTCCTCCGTGTCGTAATAATGGATGGCAGCTCCGCTGCCCGGAAGCTTCAGGCGGCGCGACCAGCGTTCTAAGCCCGGAAAGGGCTGCATGATGCTCTGAAATTGGTTCAAAGCGTCCTCCCGCACCCGTAACGTGTAAAACCTGTAAATATTCTACACGCAATCAGAGTCGCGAATGGGAGAATCAAATCAGTAATAGTCGATTTGAATATCTTTGTTGTACTTGGTCAGCAGCTCGGCAATGCGGGTGATCAGGTAGCGCCGAATGGAGATATTGCGCGGCAGCAGCGGGTTCTGGTAAACCGGGTTCACCGACTGGCCAACCAGGAAGATAATCTCATCGGCGCCGAGCAGCTCGTGCGTCAGCAGGTACACACCGTTGTGCCCGGGGGTCAGCTTCTCAGGCCGCCCACCCGATTTTTCCAATTCTTCCAGCACGCCCGATAGGGTCAGAATCCCTTCTGTCACCAGGTTGATGCCGGGCAGCCGCCCGATGGCGGGGTAGACCTCCGTCATGGAGGAGAGGTCCGTTTCTACGTTCGTATTCATGAAACTGGCGACGATGTTGGCGGTCGTGCCGCCGCAGATCACCTTGCGGGCATCCGAGTTCAAGAAGCGCTCCACCGGCACATGATCGAAGCCGTTATCCAGCGGCGGCCCGGTGAAAATCATCAGGGTATTGCGCTTGCGCCGCAATAGGCCCACAAACGTGGCATCATCGCCCGGCTTGTGATGATAGAGCTGGTTGGTCACCGTCATCACGCTGTTTACCACACTGTGCGCGGCAAAGATGCGGTGTGTGAACACGTCTTCCATGTAGGCCGCGATTTTGTCCCAGCCCCACCCCAAATTCATCGTAGTCCCCAATCCGGCGTACAGCACGCCGTCGCTAATTAAACCAATAAAGTCACCCATCTCTAAATTCCCACGTGACTGGGAGATCATCTTGCCAAGAATTTTTTCCTTCTGTACTTCCATCCGCTGCACTTTGCCATATTTCACGAAGAACGGCTCGGGGTTATCAAAGTTGATCGTCTGGAAGCTGTAATC
>JAEZBH010000423.1 GCA_023427285.1 Pseudomonadota bacterium | reverse complement strand
TTCGGCATGGGCATTCTCATCCCCGCGGGGGGCGTCATGTTCTGGCGCGCAGGGGGGCGCTATGCGGAAGACATTGCAAAAATGAATGACGCCACTGCGGCCCCGGTTCTACAGCCCGCATAGTGGGGCAGGTCGCCCTCACATTAGAGAGCTGCTGGCCAGGCCCGCCAGCAGCTCTCGCCGCCTCGTGTTATTGGTCGTGCGATTGAATCGGCACGGGCCCTATTCGTCGGAATCGCCGCTCCGGTTGGTAATGCGTGCGATGCCGAATTCATACTTGAGGTTATGAACCGAAATTGATGTTTCAACTTCACGCACGCCTTCCAGCACGCGAATGCGCCCGAGAAGAACCTCATTCAGCTGTTCTATGCTGGTGAACAGCCCCATCGCCATCAGGCTGTAGCGCCCCAACAGCACGATGACGCAGTTGATCTCCGGCATCTCTGACAACTGACGCGCCAGCGTCGACACCTTGCTGGGATCAGCCTGAATGCCCATCATCACCAGATTGGGCGAGCCTGCCAGCTTGAAATCGGTCACAACCGTGAACTGGATCAGTCCCTCAGCCTGCAAGCGTTTGATCCGGCTGCGGATCGTGCCTTCGGTGACATCCAGTTCCGATGCGATTTGCCGGTTGGAAACGCGGGCATCGCGCGCCAGCTTGGCAACGATGCGCCGATCAAGATCGTCCATGCGCTCACCATTCATAGCGGCACCACATTGAACTCGAATTTCACGATGTCGGCAGCAATGCCGGGGCTAAGTTCGCTCACGCCTGCAATTCCGGCAACGTGGTCGGTCAGGAATACATTGATTTCCGAGAAATCCCGCAGCGCCACAAGCAATTCAATGTCATGCGCGCCGTTCATGATATGGGCGCTGAAGACCTCCGGCAAACTGGCCAGATCCCGTGCCACGGCCCGCACATCGCGCCCTTGCACCTTCACGCCGACCGCAATCAGCACGTTATAGCCATGAGCGGAGAAATCAGTCACGGCAACGACGCGGGCCGCCCGCATGGACTCCAGTCGGCGCAGGCGCGACGAGACCGTGGCAGCGGTAACCGACAAGCGATCCGCAATCTCCTGGTTGGTGGCGCGACCATTCTGTCTCAAAATCTCGATGATACCTTGGTCAAGGGTATCGAGTGCCGGGGGCGAAAGCGTTTTACCCGATCGAATTTGCATAAAGTTCGTCCTGTTGGGGCGATATTTGAAAAGATAATGGATCGAAATCGGCAACTCTCGCAACAGCAACGCGACCAACCTCCGCGCCTCGATCATTATCAGCAACTTGGGCCTACGCAAACCGCTGAGACCTGCCGTTTCCTTCGCCTCCTAAAATCAATACGCGAGCCATTCGGCGTCACTCAGGCGGGAGGCATGGTTCCAGCTCCCTTCGCGCCCCATATTGCTACGCATTATGACAGGATAATCTGGATTATATAAGATTGACGACAGGATTAATTCCAAACATCCTACGCAAAACAAAAATCAGGTTCGGGGAGGAACCATGAAGACGATTAATCCGTCCGCTGTTGCGGATCAGGCCTGCTGATGCCGCAAGAAAGCCTCATGAAAGCCGGTCTGCAAGCCTATGTGAACCGCATCAACGCAGGCGATGCAGAGGGCGTATCCGCGCTGTTTTCATCTGATGCGACGATCGAAGACCCTGTCGGCTCGCCGATCAAGCGCGGCAATGAAATTGCCGCCTGGTTCCGCGACACGGTTGCCTTCAAGACGCATATTGTCCCGGTTGCCCCCATACGCGGCTCGCATGGCGCTGAAGCCGCCCTGGCGTTTGAAGTGGATTTCACGCCGCCGGGGGAGCGCCGCATGCGCATCCGGTCAATCGATGTTTGCCGTTTTGACGAACAAGGCCTCATCACCAGCTTGCGTGGTTTCTGGGGTCCGTCTGATCTGGAGGTATTACCCGATGAAGCTTGAGGGAAAGATTGCACTGATCACCGGCGGCGGTCAGGGCGTGGGCCGCGGCATTGCGCTGGCCCTGGCTCGCGAAGGCGCAGATGTGGCGCTGTTCGGGCGCACGGCTGACAAGCTGGACGCCGTTGCCGCTGAAATACAGGCGCTGGGACGCCGCACGTTTACCATGGCGGGCGACGTCTGCGATGCCTCTGCCCTTGAGGCGCTGGTTGCCCAGACCAATGCCGCGCTCGGCGGCGTCGATATTCTGGTAAACAATGCCCAGATCGTCCCCCTTGGGCCGCTCCTGTCCGTGACGGACGAGCAGTTCATGGCCGGTTTTGCAAGCGGGCCGCTGGCAGCCTTCCGTCTGATGAAACTGGTGCAGCCCATCATGGCGCAGCGTGGCGGCGGCACAATCTTCAATCTGGTCAGTTCAGCGGGCGTCCGTTGGGACATGAGCAACTACGGCACCTATGGCTCGGTCAAGCAAGCCATGCGCCCTCTCACCCGCGCGGCTGCCGCCGAATGGGGCCGCGACCGTATTCGCGTGCTCAGCATTGCCCCGCACGCCATGTCAACCGGCATGGAACACTGGATACGCGCCAATCCGGAGGAGGCAGAAGCCTTCTTCCGCACCATACCGCTCGGCCGGGTTGGGGATTGCGAGCAGGACATTGGCCGGGCCGTTGCCATGCTGGCCAGCGATGACGCCGGGTATCTGACCGGCGCCACCATTCCGCTCGACGGCGGACAGGCAAACTTCGATTAAAGGGCTGCACCCATGGAAAAAGTCATTTACGCCCTCTGGCGGCGCGAAGGTGAAACCCGCGAGGCGTTCAATCAGCGCCTGCATGCCGAGACGGCTCCCAAGCTTCTCGCCCTGCCGAACGTGCGGGGCCTGCGCTTCAACCTGCTGGACGAGCATGTCGCCCGCGCGAGCGGCCTCTACCGCCCCGCGACCAAGCCGGAAATCGATGCCGCCGTGCAGATCTGGCTGGATGTGAGCCACGATGCCTTCCGCGCTCCGGTCGATGCCATTTTGCGGGAGGTTGCCGGTGAGATCGGCGCATGGCTCGTGCTTGAATCCGCCATCATTCCCAACACCAGATATCCATCGCACGAAGGCAAGCGCACCGAAGGCTGGTCGCAATTCTGCTTCCTGCAACAACCTGATCATCTGGAATATGACCAGTGGCGCTACAACTGGCAGGTGCTGCACACCCGGGTTGCCATCGATACGCAGGACAATTTTGAATATTTGCAGAACCTGGTCATCCGCCCGCTCATCAAAGGGCCGGTGCCCTATGTCGCCATCGTTGAGGAATGCTTCCCGACCGATGCCATGGACGACCCGAAGGTGTTCTTTGATGCACCCGGCGACGAGGCCAAATTCCAGGCCAATCTGCAAGCCATGATGGAAAGCTGCGAGCGCTTCATCGATCAGAGCCGCATCGATGTGCTGCCCACCAGCC
>JAEZBH010000352.1 GCA_023427285.1 Pseudomonadota bacterium | reverse complement strand
ATCATGAACCAGATCCCGCTGCAACGCTGCTCTTACGGCCCCTACGCCCGCGCCATGGTGCGCATCTGCAAGGAAGAGAGCTTCCACCAGCGGCAGGGCTACGAGATCATGTGCACCCTCATGAAGGGCACGGATGCGCAGCGCCGCATGGCGCAGGATGCGCTGAACCGCTGGTGGTGGCCCTCGCTGATGATGTTCGGCCCGCCGGACGACAACTCCCCCAACTCCGCCCAGTCCATGGCGTGGCGCATCAAGCGCAACTCCAACGATGAACTGCGCCAGAAGTTCGTGGACATCACCGTACCCCAGGCGGAGGCCATCGGCCTTTCCGTTCCCGACCCCGACCTCAAGTGGAATGAGGAAAAGGGCGGCTACGATTTCGGCCCCATCGACTGGGAGGAGTTCTTCGCCGTGGTGCGGGGCGAAGGCCCGGTCGCGAAGGAGCGCATGGCCGCCCGCCGCAAGGCGTGGGACGACGGCGCATGGGTGCGCGAGGCTGCCACCGCCTATGCCGCAAAGTCTGCCGCCCGCCGCGCATCGGCTGCCGCGTAACGTATTGAGGACAAAAGAAATGAAGCAGGAATGGCCGCTGTGGGAAGTGTTTATCCGCTCCAAGAACGGTCTGGCCCACCGGCACGCCGGCTCGGTTCACGCGGCAGATGCGCAGATGGCGCTTGAGAACGCCCGCGATCTTTACACCCGCCGCCAGGAAGGCGTGAGCCTGTGGGTGGTGCCGTCCGCGCAGATCGTGGCGTCTGACCCCTCTGAGGCGGAGGCCCTGTTCGAGCCCGCCAAGGACAAGATCTACCGCCACCCGCCCTTCTACGACATCCCGTCCAACGTGAAATACATCTGAGACGGGAGAGGACGCGATGACGACCGCCAGCAAAGAAGACCTCTTCGAGTACGCCCTGCGCCTTGGCGACACGTCTCTGGTGCTTGGCCACCGCCTCTCCGAGTGGTGCGGCCACGCGCCCGAGATGGAACTGGATATGGCGATGAGCAACCTCGGGCTTGATCTCATCGGCCAGGCCCGCCTGCTCCTCACCTATGCCGGTGAAGTGGAAGGAAAAGGCCGCGACGAGGACCAGCTCGCCTACCTGCGCGACGTGCTCGACTACCGCAATTTCCTGCTGGTTGAGCAGCCCAACGGAGACTGGGGCGCAACCATCGCCCGCCAGTTCTATTTCTCGGTGTTCCAGCAGCTTTATTTCCAGCAGCTTGCCGCCTCTAGCGACGAGCAGCTTGCCGCCATCGCCCACAAGGCGCTGCCCGAGATCGCCTACCACGTCCGCTTCGCCACGGAATGGGTGCTGCGCCTTGGCGACGGCACCGAGGAGTCCAAGCGCCGCATGCAGGAGGGGTTGAACCTGCTCTGGCGCTTCACGGCTGAGTTGTTCGAGAGCGACGACGTGGAAAACCGCCTCACGGCCGCAGGCATTGCGCCCGACGCCGCCCTCCTCCGCCCGCTCTGGCAGGAGCGCATTGCAAGCACGCTGAACGAAGCCGGTCTGGAGCTTCCCGCCCCGCACCGCCCGGCACTCGGCACGCGCAAGGGCCACCACACCGAGCACCTCGGCTACCTGCTTGCCGAGATGCAGTACCTCCAGCGCGCCTACCCCGGAGCCCGGTGGTAATGAGCGCCTCTCCCGCCCCGCCTCCTCGCGCAACCGAACAGTCCGCCATCGAACAGGCGGTGTGGGAGGTGCTGGCCGGGGTGCTCGACCCAGAGATTCCGGCGGTCACCATTGTCGATCTCGGCATCGTGCGGCGGGTCGAAGCGGGCGCGGGCAAATCGGTGCGGGTGGTCATCACCCCCACCTACACCGGCTGCCCCGCCACAGATGTTATCACGCTTCTCATCCAGACCGCGCTTGAGACCGCTGGGCTCGGCAACGCTGAAATCGTGCAGGAAATCGTCCCGCCCTGGACGACCGACTGGATCAGCGAAGAGGGCCGCCGCAAGCTGCGCGACTACGGCATCGCCCCGCCGCCACCGGGCACCGCCTCAAAGCGTGCGCTCATGGGCGAGGCCGCTCAGATCGCCTGCCCCCGCTGCGCCCGCCTCGAGCCCGAGCGCCTCAGCCAGTTCAGCTCCACCCCCTGCAAGGCGCTGCACCGCTGCCGCGCGTGCCTTGAGCCGTTTGAAGCCTTCAAGTGCCACTAAGGCTGGCACGACAAAAACCGGAGTTAGCCGCCATGCGTCAGTTCCATGCCTTGCGTGTCGCCGAGGTAAAGCGCGAAACGCCCGAGGCCGTCTCCATTCGCTTCGACGTGCCGCAGGATCTGGCGTCGCTGTTTGAATACACGCCCGGCCAACACCTCACGCTGAAAACAGAAATTGGCGGGCAGGAAGTGCGCCGCTCCTACTCCATCTGCTCCGGCGCGAATGAGGGAATGCTGCGCATTGCGGTGAAGAAAATCCCCGAGGGCGTGTTCTCCGGCCATGCCAACACCGGGCTGCAACCGGGAGACGTGATCGAGGTCTATCCGCCCACGGGGCGCTTCTCCGTCGAGATCGACCCCGCCGCCCAGCGCTCTTACGTCGCCTTCGTTGCGGGCAGCGGCATCACCCCCGTGCTCTCCATCGTGAAAACCGTGCTGGCGCGCGAGCCGAAGAGCCGCTTCCTCTTGGTTTACGGCAACCGCAGCCCGTCGAGCATCATGTTCATGGAAGAGCTGGCCCAGCTGAAAGACCGCCACATGGGGCGGTTTGAGATCATCCACGTGCTGAGCCAGGGCCAGTCCGACATCGCGCTGTTCAATGGCCGCATCGACGCGGAAAAAGTGCAGGCGGTGCTGAAACACCTCGCCCCGCCCGAGAGCATTGACGCCGCCTTCATCTGCGGCCCCAACGCCATGATCGGCATGGTTGAGGAAACCCTCGCGGCAGCAGGCATCGACAGAAAGCGTATCCTCACCGAACGCTTCCTTGCGCCCGATGCCGCCTGTGCAACGCCGGTGGTGCGCCCCGCCATGGCAGCCAGCGCGCAGGTTACCGTCATCATCGACGATCAGGCCGTCAGCTTCCCCGACAACGGCACCGTCTCAATCCTCGACGGCGCATTGCAAGCCGGTGCGCCCGTGCCCTTCGCCTGCAAGGGCGGCGTCTGCTGCACCTGCCGCGCCAAGGTGATTGAGGGCGAGGTGGAAATGGCGGTCAATTACAACCTTGAGGAAGAGGAGATTGCCGCGGGTTACGTCCTCACCTGTCAGTCGTTCCCCAAAACGGAGCGTGTGGTTTTGAGCTTTGATGCTTAGAGCAGCTTTCGAGCAGGATGGCACATCCTGCGATAGACAAGTGCGACCAACAAATAATTAGAGCGTGCAAACTGCTGCAAGCAGCTTGCACGCTCTAAATC
>JAEZBH010000312.1 GCA_023427285.1 Pseudomonadota bacterium | reverse complement strand
CCAGCTGAAGGAAATAGACTGGCTTCTTTGCCGCTTCCGCCTTGGCCTTTTCTGCGGCGGCCTTTTCTGCGGCGGCTTTTGCTTCAGCCAGCTTTTTGGCCTCTGCGGCCTTTGCAGCGGCGGCCTTCTCGGCTTCCGCCTTGGCAGCAGCCGCCCGCGCAGCCTCCGCCTTTGCAGCGTCTGTTGTGCTGGCGCTCTCAGGCGCAACTTTAAGCGCAGTTGCTGGCGTCTCGGCAATGGCGGCTTCGGCTTCGGGCGGCAGCATCGGCGTCGGCTCGGCAACCGCCACAGGCGGCGGCGCGGGCCGTTCCATCGGCTGCTCCTGCCCGGTCGCCATCCGAACGTCCGGGTTCAGCTCCTTGCCGCTGGCGACCTCGCCGATCATCAGGCCCTCGCCATCGGCCCGCATGCCGCCCGGATCCTTCGGGGCGACACGGTAAGCTTCCTTCGGCGCGACGATGAGCGGCGGCTCGCCGTTGGCTCCGGCCACAATGGCATTGCCGTAGGGGTCTTCTTCCTCGCCGGAGGAGATGGCGATCACCGTCCCCACCAGCGCAATGACGAACACGGCAGCGCCGCCCACGATCCACTTGCGTGACAGCACCGGCCCGTCCCCGTCGTCCGACAGGGCGGCGGGTTCAAGCCACGGCGGGCTGTCGGTGTCGGTGGAACCGCGGGCACGGGCCATTAGTGCATCTCCTCCACGGGCTCGACGCCCATGACTGCCAGACCATTGCGGATAACCTGCGCCACCGCACCAATCAGGGCAAGGCGGGCGCGGCTGAGGTCCGCATCGTCCACGATGAACCGCAGCGACGGATCGTCATTGCCCCGGTTCCACAGGCCGTGGAAGGCGGCGGCAAGGTCATAGAGATAGAAGGCAACGCGGTGCGGCTCGTGCGCCTGCGCCGCCGCTTCCACCTGACGCGGCCACTGGCAGGCCAGCTGAATGAGCGCGGCTTCCTCCGGTGCAGACAGGCGGGCCAGCTGTTCAGCCGGAACAGCATCCAGACCGTCAACCGACAGGCCAGCATCTGCGGCCTTGCGCATCACCGAGCGGATACGGGCGTGGGCGTACTGCACGTAGAACACCGGGTTCTCGCGGCTCTGCTCCACCACCTTGGCGAAGTCGAAGTCCAGCTGCGCATCCGAACGGCGGGTGAGCATCATGAAGCGCACCACGTCGCGGCCAACTTCGCGCACCACGTCCGCCAGCGTCACGAAGCTGCCCGCGCGCTTCGACATCTTGTACGGCTCGCCGTTCTTGAACAGGCGCACCATCTGGCACAGCTTCACGTCCAGCGGCACGCGGCCTTCAGAGACCGCCTTCACGGCGGCCTGCATGCGCTTCACGTAACCGCCGTGGTCTGCGCCCCAGATGTCGATGAGCTGGGCGAAGCCCCGGTCCACCTTGGTCTTGTGGTAGGCGATATCGGCGGCAAAGTAGGTCCAGGCACCGTTCGACTTCTTCAGCGCGCGATCGGAATCATCGCCGAAGTCGCTGGCGCGGAACAGCGTCTGCGGACGCGGCTCCCAGTCATCGGCGGCTTCGCCCTTGGGCTTCTCCAGCACGCCCTCGTACACGAGGCCAGCCTGCTCCATGTCCGCCAGCGTCTTGGCGATGGAGCCGTCCTCGTGCAGGGCGCGCTCGGAGTAGAACACGTCGTGGTGAATGCCGAGCAGGGCCAGATCCTCGCGGATCATCGCCATCATCTGGTCGGTAGCTTCCTTCTTGAACAGCTGGAGCCACTCGGCCTCCGGCGCGTCGAGGTACTGGTCGCCATACTTCTCGAACAGCATCTGGCCAACCGGCACCAGGTAATCGCCGGGGTAGAAGCCTTCCGGGATCTCGCCGATGTCGCGGCCCGAAGCCTGCTGGTAGCGCAGGTGCGCCGAGCGGGCCAGCGTGTCCACCTGACCGCCCGCGTCGTTGATGTAGTATTCCTTGGTGACGTTATAGCCCGCCCATTGCAGCAGGTTGGCGAGCGCATCGCCCACCACCGCGCCGCGGCAGTGACCCACGTGCATCGGGCCGGTCGGGTTGGCCGAGACATATTCCACGTTAATGGGGGCGTTCTGGCCGATGGACGAGCGGCCATAGCTGGCGCCTGCCTTCAGGATCTCGGCCACCTGCGCGGTCCAGTACGCGGGCTTCAGCTTCAGGTTGATGAAGCCGGGGCCTGCCACGTCCACCTTTTCCACGTCGGCGTCAGCGCGCAGCTGCTCGGCCAGCGCCTCGGCAATGACGCGGGGTGGCTTGCCGGCGGGCTTGGAGAGCACCAGCGCCGCGTTGGTCGCCAGATCACCGTGCGAGGCATCGCGCGGCGGCTCAACTGTCACCGCCTTGAAATCCAGCCCCTGGGGCAGAACTCCGGCCTCGCCCAGCGCGGCCAGAGCCGATTTCACCCGTTCCTCAAACACATGAAAGACGTTCATCACAACCCGTTCTATAGTTCGATAGGCTGACGGCCAGTCAGCCGAGCCAGCTCTTTCAGCGCGAAATTGTCCGTCATACCGGCAATAAAATCCGCCACCGTCCGCACCCGGTCAGGCAACGCCGCCATGGCGACACGGCCCGACCACTCTGGAGGCATCCGCTGCGGATCTTCCAGATACAGGTCGAACAGATCGCCCACGACCCCCTTGGCCAGGTCGGTACTCTGCTGGACCTTGTAGTGGTGGTACATGCGCGTGCGCAAGAAGTGTTTAAGCTCCCGCTCCAGCGGACGCACGGCATCGCTGAAACAGGCGGTGGGCTGTCCGGCATGGCGGATGTCATCGGCAGACTTCGGCTGTAGCGCTTCCAGCCGCGCCTGCGTCTCGCGCAAAAGGTCGAGCACCAGATACCCCACCATGCTGCGGATCAGCTCGGGGCGCAGCCGCTCCTCGGGCGCATCCGGATACTGGCGGCGCAGGCGCTCCCACATCTCGGCCACCAGCGGCACCACCAGCAAATCCTTGATGGTGAACAGCCCGGCGCGCAGGCCGTCGTCAACATCGTGCGTATTATAGGCAATGTCGTCCGACAGCGCCGCCACCTGCGCCTCAAGGCTGGCGTAGGTGTGCAGCTCCAGATCGTGGCTTTCCACATACTCCGCCAGCGCCCACGGCGGGTTAATGACTGGCCCGTTATGCTTGGCCAGTCCTTCCAGCGTCTCCCACGTCAGATTGAGGCCATCGAACGGCACATAACGGTGCTCTTGGCGGGTCACGATGCGGATGGTGTTGGCGTTGTGGTCGAACCCGCCCCATGCCGCCATCTTCTCGGCAAGCGCCTCCTCGCCCGCATGGCCGAAGGCGGTGTGGCCAAGGTCGTGCGCCAAGGCCAGCGCCTCGGTCAGGTCTTCGTCCAGCCCCAGCCGACGGGCGATGGAGCGGGCAATCTGCGCCACCTCCAGACTGTGCGTCAGGCGGGTGCGGTAATGGTCGCCATCCACCGAGACGAACACCTGCGTCTTGTGCTTCATCCGGCGAAAGGCGGAAGAGTGAATGATCCGGTCCCGGTCGCGCTGGAAGGCGCTGCGGCCCGGACTTTCTGCTTGCGCGTGCAGCCGCCCGCGCGATTTGGTCGGGTCTGCGGCGTAGGGTGCCGGTTGCAACAAGCGCCCCTCCTTCACGAGAGATGTGGCCCGAGCTGGATCAGTCTCAGGGCTTCAGAGTGTTAGGGCTTCAACGGCTCTATAGCCCCAACGTCCCGCTTGATCACGGGTTTAATCCCGTGCGCGCCAAGTCTGCCGAGCATCGCTCGCGCCTGCTCCAGAGACTCGAAGGG
>JAEZBH010000291.1 GCA_023427285.1 Pseudomonadota bacterium | reverse complement strand
CCTCATAACACGTCAAGGCTCACCCCTTTTCTCACAGGGGTTTTCCAGTGTCAATAGGTTTTTAGCAATAATTGTTGTCTATGGCCTATGGCCCACGCTGATGCCGTACGCGATCCGACAAACGAACGGGAGGTGCAGGAGGGATGAATCCCTCCTGCAGGTAAATCCCGAACAAAAACAAAAAGGGCGGAGCCCTTGCGAGCCCCGCCCTTCTGTCAGGTCAAAAGACCGTTCGTCTTTTGTTGGCCGCACTTTCTTAACCGCAGGGCATACGCCCTGCTCGAAAGCTGCTCCGCTTAGTGGCGGAAGTGGCGCTTGCCGGTGAACACCATGGCGAGGCCCTTCTCGTCTGCGGCGGCGATGACTTCGTCGTCGCGGATCGAGCCGCCCGGCTGGATGACGGCGGTTGCACCGGCATCTGCTGCGGCCAAGAGGCCGTCGGCGAACGGGAAGAAGGCGTCAGAGGCCACAACCGAGCCGATGGTCAGCGCGTCGGCCTCGCCTGCGGCTTCCTTCGACTTCCAGGCGGCGATGCGGGCGCTGTCCACGCGGCTCATCTGGCCTGCGCCAACGCCGACGGTTGCGCCGCCCTTGGCGTAAACGATGGCGTTGGACTTCACGTGCTTGGCCACGCGGAAGGCGAACAGCAGGTCAGCCATTTCCTGCGGGGTCGGCGCGCGCTTGGTGACGACCTTCAGGTCAGCTTCCGTGGTCACGCCGTTGTCGCGGCCCTGAACCAGCAGGCCGCCTGCAATGGTGCGGATGTTGTAGCCGGGGCGTGCCGGGTTCGGCAGGCCGCCAGTCAGCAAGAGGCGCAGGTTCTTCTTGGCGGCGAAGACGGCGATGGCTTCTTCGTCAGCATCCGGGGCGACCACCACTTCGGTGAAGATCTCGGTGATGGCGCGTGCGGTTGCGCCGTCCAGCGGACGGTTGGCGGCGATGATGCCGCCGAACGCCGAAACCGGATCGCACAGCAGCGCCTTGCGGTAGGCGTCTTCCAGCGATGCGCCGGTGGCAACGCCGCACGGGTTGGCGTGCTTGATGATCGCAATCGCCGGGGTTGCGGCGTCGAACTCGCCGATCAGCTCAAGGGCGGCGTCGGTGTCGTTCAGGTTGTTGAACGAGAGTTCCTTGCCCTGCAGCTGGCGGGCATTGACCACGCCCGGCTCGTCAGACGTGCGGTAGAAAGCAGCGCTCTGGTGCGGGTTCTCGCCGTAGCGCAGCTCGCTCACCTTCTTGGCGGAAAGCGCCAGCGTCTCGGGGAACAGTTCGTTGTGAACACTGCCCGAGAACCAGGTGGCAATTGCGCTGTCGTAAGCGGCGGTGCGGGCATAGGCCTTGCCGGCAAGGCGGCGGCGCAGCGGCAGCGTGGTTGCGCCGTCGTTGGCGTCCAGTTCGGCCACAACTGCGTCGTAGTCAGCCGGGTCGGTGATGATGGTGACGAAGCCGTGGTTTTTGGCTGCCGAGCGCACCATCGACGGACCGCCGATGTCGATGTTCTCGATGCAGGTCTCGAAGTCCGCGCCCTTGGCCACGGTCGCCTCGAACGGGTAGAGGTTCACCACCACCATGTCGATCGGCGGAATGCCGTGGTCAGCCATGGCCTTGGCGTGCTCTGCGTTGTCGCGCAGGGCCAAGAGGCCGCCGTGGATCATCGGGTGCAGGGTCTTCACCCGGCCATCCATCATCTCGGGGAAGCCGGTGTGTTCCGACACGTCCTTGACGGTAAGGCCAGCATCACGCAGGGCCTTGGCCGTGCCGCCGGTCGAGAGCAGCTCAACGCCGCGCGCGGCCAGCGCCTGCGCGAAGGGCACCAGTCCCGATTTGTCGGAAACGGAAAGAAGGGCGCGGGTGACACGCACCAACGACTCGGCCATGACTTGTTCTCCGGGTTTTTCTGAACGCTTTAACGAATGACTTGGGGTTTGATGACTGCCTGGCGGCTTACTGCTTGGCGGAACGCTTGAACGACCAGTTGACCACCGCGCCCTGCGCGCCAGCCTCTCCGCTCAGAACAAGTTGTTCCGTCTTTCGGCGGCGCCCTTCTGCATCAATCCAGAGGGAGGGCGCAATGCTCACGGCAGCGCCGCGTGCCTTGAACTGCCAAACGGTGCCGCCGGGCAGCTTGATAAGCGCGCCCTGATTGTCGGCGGTCGGGGTCGCCTCGATGCCGGGACCGAGGTGGAAGCGAACGTCGAACGGCACATCCTGTGCGCCGCGCAGGCTCAGCCCGCGCTTCTTGTGGCCGGTCAGGCGGTCTTCGCCGCGGAAGTCCATGCCATCGGCGGCCAGATACAGGCGGCGGCGGTGTTGGAAGCCGAAGCGGCGCACATAGCCGTCATGCACGGCATCAACAAGCACGCCTTCCTCGCTTTCCTGCCGCACGGCGGTGACTTCGCTCACGCCCTTGCCGAGCGTGCCGTCATCGCGAATGCGGGTGGAATTGGTGTCATCGATAATCAGCGTCGAGTGCGCGGCAGAGGCGCGCAGCACTTGCTGAAGATCGGGAATGAGAGCCAGCGCCGTGCCCCGGCCACCGCCGCAGTTGACGACGACGCGGTTCAGCCCGTCGGAAAACTCGAATGCCAGCGTGCCGGCGTGGGCGGTCTGGCTGACCCGGCCCGGCGGGGGCGGACCTGCGTCAAGCACCACGACGCTGCGGCCGCCTTCCAGCCGCTGGAAGCCGCTGTAAATGCCGTTCTTCAGCGGCTTGGCCGAAACGCCGGAGAGCTTGAGCGCCTGTTCCAGCACGTGCTTGTCGGTCAGGCCGCCGCCATGCACGGCAGAGAGATGGTTATCGCCCAGCATCACGCCGCGCAGCGCGGGCACCAGCCGGTCGATGGCGCGGGTCAGGCCCGCCGGTTCCTCGGCTTTGCGCTCCTGCACCACCGAACGCACGGTCAGCAGCAGCTTCAAAATGGCCAGCTGTTCCTCGGGGCAGCGGGAGGCAACGCCGCCGTCCGCCAGAATGAACAGGTCCAGCGCCCGCTCCAGCGCCTGCGCGCCCTTGTGGGCGCGGGTCTCGCCGCCCGGCAGCAGCAGGCCGTTGATCATCAAGCCAGCGGTTGCCTTGATGCGGGCCAGCCCTTCGGGCGTCTTCTCTGCCGTCTGCACCAAATGGCGGCCCTGCCGCGCCAGCGCATTGAGAACGGAGGAGCGATAAACGTGATCTTCCGATGAAAGGATGTACGGCGCGTGCGTCATCCACTGCATCAGGCGCTCGCCCAGCACGTCGGCGCGCCAGGCCAGTTCGTCGAACTTGGCGTATTCGTTCAGCCAGCGCTGGACCAGCGGCTCAACCACGCTTGCGCCGCGCTTGTAGTCTTTCTCGGCCTCGGCCAGATCGCGCAGCCAGCGGAAGCTGTGCAGCCATTCCAGCCACGCGGGCGGCGCATGCACCGCCGAGAACCGCATTCCGTGGGTGGTGATGGCGATGCCCATGTATTCCAGCCGCCCTTCGATGAGGGCGCGGCCCACGGCAGGATCGCCCGGCCACAGATCAGGCGGGGCGGCCAGAAGCTTGAGCGGAAAACGGCCGCGCAGGCGCAGGCCGTGGAGGAACGAGCGGTATTGCAGACGGCGCAGACGGTGGCCGATTTTCTCGGTCAGGGACAGGCCGCGATCCTCGCCATAGCGCACCAGCCGGTGCGCCGGGGTCCGGGGAACGGCCTTGTCTGCCTTGTCGCTCACGCCTTGCTCCCACCCAGATTCTGAATGCCTAGCTCTTTGAGGGCCTTGATGTTGGCTGCATACAGATCCGGCCCGCCCTTGAAGGTCGCGGTTCCGGCCACCAGCACATCGGCACCGGCCGCAACCGCATCGCCAATCGTAGCGGTTGTAATGCCGCCGTCTACCTCTAGATCAATCTGCTTACCCAAGAGGTCGATGCGGCGACGGATCTTGGCGATCTTTTCCAGCTGGCTCTCGATGAACGACTGGCCGCCAAAGCCGGGGTTCACCGACATGACGAGCACGAGGTCGAGATCGGGCAGGATATAGTCCAGCACCTCGATCGGGGTCGCCGGGTTCAGCGACACGCCCGCCTTCTTGCCCAGCGATTTTATCTTCTGGATCGTGCGATGCAGGTGCGGACCCGATTCCGGATGCACGGTGATGATGTCCGCGCCCGCCTCGGCAAAGGCTTCGATGTACGGGTCCACCGGCGCGATCATCAGGTGCACGTCGAACGGCTTGTTCGTGTGCGGGCGCAGGGCCTTCACCACGCTCGGGCCAATGGTGATGTTGGGCACGAAGTGGCCGTCCATCACGTCGATGTGGATGTAGTCGGCACCGGCAGCGTCGATGGCGCGAACCTCTTCACCCAGCTTGGCGAAGTCGGCGGACAGGATCGACGGGGCGATGCGAACGGGTTGTTGTGGCATGAGATCGGCTCTTAGCAGGTTGAGCGTGAAGGGGCAATTAATCGAAGGCTTTTGCCGGGATTCCAATCAATCCGGCTTGCGGATCAGGCGGGCAATAAAGAAGCCGTCCAGTCCGCCCTTGTCCGCCAGATGGCCCGGCACCGTGCGCATCCAGCCCTTCGGGTCGTAGAGCGCCTCAAGGCCGCCGGTCTCCTCCGGGGTGATGGGGTCGAGCACCACGTTCGGGTTGCGGGTCAGCAGCGCCTCGATCTGGCGCTCGCCCTCTTCCGGCTCCAGCGAGCAGACGGCGTAGATCATCCGCCCGCCCGGCTTCAATTGCTTGAGCGCATGGTCGATGAGTTCGCGCTGAAGCTCAAGCAGCGGCTTCAGATTGCGGGCGGCCTTCAGGTGCAGCACGTCCGGGTGGCGGCGGATCGTGCCGGTGGCCGAGCACGGCGCATCGAGCACAATGGCGTCAAGCGGCTCGGGGGCCTTCCACTTGCGGGCATCCCGGGCAACGACTTCTGCCTTGAGGCCGGTGCGCTCAAGGTTTTCCGTCACTCGGCGCAGGCGCGCTTCAGAGACGTCCACCGCCGTTACCTCGGCGCCTTTTGCTGCCAGTTGCAGCGTCTTGCCGCCGGGTGCTGCGCACAGGTCCGCCACGCGCTCGCCGGGCTGCGCGTTCAGCAACCGGGCGGGCAGCTGCGCGGCCACGTCCTGCACCCACCATGCGCCCGCGTCATAGCCGGGCAGTTCCTCAACATACTGCCAGTCCTGCAAGCGCACCGAGCCGGGCACGATCGCTTCGCCGCCCATCAAGGGTGCCCACTCGGCTTCGTCCTCTTTGCTGCGGAATACGATGTCGAGCGGCGCTTCGGTCACCGTGGCGCGGGCAATGGCTTCCGCCATGTCGATGCCGTAGGTCTCCTGCCAGCGCGTCGCATAGGGCTCGGGCAGCAGTGGCACGGCGGGCAGCACATGGTTTTCGCGGGCAAGACGGCCCAGCACGCCATGCACCAGACGGCGCGGTCCCGCTTCCACCAGCGGCAGGGCGGTGGAGACAACGGCATGGGCCGGGGTCTTCAGCACCCAAAGCTGGGCCAGCGCCATGCGCAGCACGAGGCGGGCGCGGGCGTCGTCCGGCAGCGGTTTGCGGGTGCAGGCGTCGATCTCAAGGTCGAAATCCACCATCCAGCGCAGCGTCTGGCTTGCGATGGCGCGGGCAAGCGCACGGTCCGGGCCCTCAAGCCCGGAAAGCGCACGGTCCAGCCCCATGTCGAGCGGACGGTGCTGCCACAGCACGGACGAAAGCAGTCGGAACGCGCCCTTGCGGGCGGAAAGGCCGGGAATGGAGTCAGTCATCTGGGGCCTTTAGCGCATTGGTCTTGAAGTCGTAAGCCGGTTTTCTGGCAAATCAGCCATGCGGTGGGTGAATTATGGTTCTCAGATTTTGGAGGGGGATCTTGATCCCCCTGCGACTCCCATTTCGTATTGGGCCGCGCCCTTCATGCCGCGCACGGCCCGATAAACGAATGGGGGTGTGGGGGTTATAA
>JAEZBH010000264.1 GCA_023427285.1 Pseudomonadota bacterium | reverse complement strand
CCCCCGCCCCGCGGCAACCCGTTCGACCCCAAATATCGGCTTGACGGAGGCGATCAGGATCTCTCCATTACGATCGTACAAAATACATATTGGGGGAGAGAAACCACATGATCGTCTACGCAAACGTCGGCACCAACGACCTGGAGAAGTCCAGGGACTTCTATGACGTCGTGCTGGCGCCGCTGGGGGCCAAGCGGCTGTTCAAGACCGACCGCAGCTACATGTACGGCACCGGCACCGGCCCGCTGCTGGCCATCAACACGCCGTTCGACGGCAAGCCGGCCACCTTCGGCAACGGCTCGATGGTTGCGCTGGAAGCCCCGTCGCAAGAGGTGGTGCGGGAAGTCCACGCCAAGGCGTTGGAGCTGGGCGGTCAGGACGAAGGCGCACCGGGCCTGCGCGGCGACACCTATTACGGTGCCTACTTCCGCGATCCGGACGGCAACAAGTTCGTTGTCTGCCACTGGCCGCGCTGATCTTCTCGTCAGCGGCAAAAAGAACGAGGCCGGGCATTTGCCCGGCCTTTTTCGTTTCCCCAATGAAGCGCTAACTTTAGAGCAATTTGTAATCAGTTTGAATTGGAAGGTAATGATGCGAGGGTCTCGGACCCTCGCGCTCCCATTTGTTTTGATCGGGCCGCATCTTTCCTCACGCGCACCTCGGCGGGGCGATGAAATGTGCGCAGGGTGGATATTCTACTTTTCGGCAGGGGGCCTATCTTGCGAAGGATTGGCGTGCTGCCTATCTTTGGAGGGCAGAGAGGCGGTTCTGTATCGGCCTCCCTGGCACGCTCTGTCGAGCGTGTGATTTCCTCCCTGAACCCTGGCCACTCCACCGCTCGGTAGAGTGGCCCTTTTTTTGTCCTGAGATCAAAGGGGTGGCAGGAGGGTTATTCAGCCGCCGGGCGCAGCGCGTGCTTGAGGTTGAGCCCCGGAAGCCCCGCATAAACGGCGGCAAACACCTCCGACAAGTGATTGCGCAGCATCTTCAGCCCCGGCTGGCGCGTGAGGTGCAGCTCCGACATGTAAAGGCTGCGGTCGATTTCGATCTGCACCACATGAACGTTGCGGCACGGCTGGCCATAGGCCTCGGTGGTATAGCCGCCGGAGTAGGGCGTGTTCAGCGCGGTGCGGTAGCCCGCCGCCTCGATCGCCTCCTGCACCAGGGTCAGGACGGAGGGCGCGCAGGACTCGCCCCAGCGGTTGCCGAGGATCACCTGCGGCCGGGGCTGGCCGTTGCGCATGGTGGGCGGCAGGGCGGCCGAGGGCATGGAGTGGCAGTCCAGCAGGACCGCGTAGCCGTGGGTGTTGCGGGCTTCCTCGATCAGCTCTCTCAGCGCTGCATGATAGGGCCGGTGAACCGCGTCCAGCCGGGCAAAGGCTTCCTCAAGCGGCAGGCGGCTGCTGTAGATGTCCAGCCCGATGCCGGCAACACGAGGGATGACGCCAAGGCCCGCCGCTACCCGATCGCTATCGCAGCGGGCATGATCAGGTAGTTTCCCTGAGAACATGGCTGGGTCAAGCTCGTCCGGCGCGCGGTTCAGGTCAACGTAGGCGCGGGCATAACGGGCGCAGATGAGCGGCAGGCCGAGGGAGGGCGCATCGCTCACTAGCTCGTCAACGAAGGCATCTTCCGAGCGTCGCAGCAGGCGCAGATCCAGCCGGGAGCGGCGCAGGAAGTCGGACGGGTAAATGGTGCCGCTGTGAGGCGAGGCAATAATCAGCGGAGCGCAAAGGCCCTCCGGTCGTTGAATCCGGTACGGTCGGTTCGGAGAATCGGCGAGAGTAACCAGAGTCATGGCATCAGGATGGGGGGCAAAGGTTGCACACGCAATCTTAAACTTCTTCAGTGATTGTTTTCGTTAAACGCGCGAGATCAGAGTGTGACGATGGCTGATGAGAAACGTCCGGCGATCAGGATCCTTCTGGCCGAAGATGACGAGTCCATGAGAACGTTTCTGACCCGGGCTATCCAGCGCGCCGGGTACGAAGTCAATGCCGTTGACAGCGGCACCGCGGCGCTGCCCCTGATCGCCACCGGCCTCTATGACCTGCTGCTCACCGATATCGTCATGCCCGAAATGGACGGCATCGAACTGGCCCAGCGGGCAGCGGCGCTTGCGCCCGCCATGCGGGTGGTGTTCATCACCGGCTTTGCCGCCGTTGCCCTCAGCCGCACGACGGGCGTTGCCCCCAAGGCTAGGGTGCTTTCCAAGCCGTTTCACCTGCGCGATCTCATCCGCGAAATCGAGCGTCTGCTTGCCGCCTGACCGCTTGGCCGCGCCACCCAGGCGGGCTACGGTGACGCCAGAGGGCGTTTGCGGCAGGAGCGGCAGGGATGAGTGGCGGCATGAGTGGCGGGCAGGTGATTGTCATTGCGCATCGCGGCGCGAGCGCGGAGCGGCCGGAACATACGCTGGCGGCCTATGAGCGGGCCATCGCGCTGGGCGCGGATTATATCGAACCCGATCTGGTGATGACGCAAGACGGCGTGCTGGTGGCGCGCCATGAGAACGAGATCAGCGGCACGACCGACGTGGCGGCTCATCCTGAATTCGCCGGAAAGCGCACCACAAAGCGCATCGACGGGCAGGAGGTGACCGGCTGGTTCACCGAAGACTTCACGCTGGCCGAGCTGAAGACCTTGCGCGCCCGTGAGCGTCTGCCGCAGATCCGCCCGCATAACACGGCGTTCGACGGCGCGTTCGAGGTGCCGACGCTGGAGGAAATCATCCGTTTGGCCCGCCGCAAGGAAGCAGAGACGGGGCGTTCCATCGGCCTTTATATCGAGACCAAGCACCCCACCTACTTCCAGACCATTGGCCTGCCGCTGGAGCCGGAATTGCTGCGCGTGCTGACCGCCCATGGCTATGAGGGCCGCGCCGCGCCGGTTTTCCTGCAATCGTTTGAAGTTGCAAACCTGAAGGCGTTGCGCACGCAAACCGACCTGCCGCTGGTGCAGCTGATGGAGCTTAATGGGGCGCCCTATGACCGCGTGCAGGCGGGAGAGGCCGTGCGCTATGCCGACATGGCGAGCCGCCAAGGGCTGACGGAGATTGCGGCTTACGCTGACGCCATCGGCGTCCAGAAGGAAATGCTGGTGCCGCGCACGGCGGAGAACGATCTAGGCCTTGAGGAGCCGGGGCCGACGCCGCTGGTGCGCGATGCCCATGCGGTGGGGTTACAGGTGCATGTATGGACCTTCCGCAGCGAGAACGCCTTCCTGCCGGTGCGCTGGCAGGTGGCTGATGCGGGGGGCGCTGGCACAGGGGCTATGCGGCCAGACGGGCGCGGCCAGGCCGAGCCGGAGCTGGAGCTGTTCTTAAGTCTCGGTATTGACGGGTTTTTCTCTGATGATCCGACGGTTGCCGTTCCGGTGCGAAACCGCTTCCTCCAGACAAAAATGCAGAACGTTGCAAGAAAGTGATTTTGGGCTCTTGCGTTTGGTCTCAAGTTTTGTATAAGCCCAACCACCGCACGGCACTGCCGGGCGGGTTGATCCGGGTGGGCGTGTAGCTCAGTGGTAGAGCACTGTGTTGACATCGCAGGGGTCGCAA
>JAEZBH010000218.1 GCA_023427285.1 Pseudomonadota bacterium | reverse complement strand
GCCAGTGAAGAGCTGATCACCTCTGGCCGGGTGAAGGTCAATGGTCAGGTTGCAGTGTTAGGCTCGCGCGCCGATCCCAACAAGGATACGATCACGGTTGATAACCAGCAGATTGCCCGCGAACAGGAGCCGATCTACATCGCCCTGAACAAGCCCACGGGCATTCTCTCCGAGGTGAGTCCGGATGAGCCGCGCCAGACGGTGCGCGATCTGATCCCCGTGCCAGGGCATATGTTTATTGTGGGCCGCCTGGATATGGAGAGTGAAGGCCTGATCTTGCTAACCAACGACGGCGAGCTGGCGAATAAGCTGACTCATCCGCGGTATGGACATGAGAAAGAATACCGCGTTCTGGTAGGCCAGCGCCCCGACAGCAAGCAGCTGGATGCCTGGCGGCACGGCGTGGTGCTGGAAGATGGCTACCGTACTGCCCCGGCGCTGGTGCGCATGGAAACCGTAGCGGGCAAAGGCGCCTGGCTGCGCGTGATCCTTCGCGAGGGCCGCAAGCGCCAGATCCGCGAAATGGGCAAGCAGACGGGCCTGCCGGTGCTGCGCATCCTGCGAATTCGCATTGGCTCGCTGCTGCTGGGTGAATTGAAGCCCGGCGAGTGGCGGCACATGAAACCGGAAGAGGTACGCGAGCTGCGGGTAAGCAAGCCGCAGGGCGAAACTCCCTTCCGCGCCAGCCCGGGCCGCCGCGCTGGGATTGGCCGCCCGGCGCGCTCTGGAGCCGGAACAGGCCCCCGCGGCCCAAGGCAGGGGATCAAGGTGACAGAAATCCGCCCTGCGCGGCGCGGAGAGGCTGCCAGAGCGAATTTCCGAGATGAAACTGACGAGACCCCACGCTACGACCGTGAAGAGCGCGGAGAGCGCCCAGGGCGGTTCGAGCGAGGCAGCCGCCCGGCAGGCGGGCACCCCGCCGGAGCCGGACGCTCGGGTGGCCCAGGACGACCGGCCAGCAGCTCGGGTTATGAGGGCTTCAACCGCCGCGATGACGATGAGGCTCCAACGCGTGGACCATCATCTCGTACCGGCGGTGGACGCACAGGTAGTGCAGGTCGCACCGGCGGTGCTGGACGCGCTGGGAAAACCGGACGCACCAGCGGCCGTCCAGGCGGGCCATCCTCTCGCCCGGCCGGGCGAAGGCCTTCGAGCAGCGGCGGCCCGCGTTCGCCCCGCTCCGGCGATGATCGCCCCGGCGGAGACCGCAGGCCAGGGGGGCGCCCCGCACGGCCTCCCAAAAAAGAGCGTTAGCGTAATCAACAAACAACCCCCAGGAAATGGGGGTTGTTTTTGAGTGACCTTATGATACGTCTTCGTCCGGCAGCACTTCTTTTACTGCCTGGAGTGCCGCGATGCTGGCAGGCGTTTCCTTGGTCTTGCGGCGGACAAAGTCCTTCAGTTTTTCCACATGGATGGTTGGCACGGGTGCTTCGGCGGCCTGGACGGTGGTCTTTGGGTGCGTGAAGACCACGATGGGCTGGATGGGTGGGAGTTCTGTGTCTGGCAGCTGCTTCTTGAGCATCTTTTCCAGGTCCGCGGAATAAGCCTTGGCTTCTTCATCCGAGCGGCTGACGCCCTCCTGGCCCATAAAGCGGGTAAAGAGACCCACACCGCGCTGGCGGTAGCGTTTGTTCTCATAGACGATAGCGCCTTGCTGGTACTGCGCGTTGATCACCCATAGGCCCGATGGCCCGGCCAGCAGGTGCGGTACGGGCGTAACGTAATGGTAAAGGCTGTACCGGTCATCCAATCCCTTCAAGCTCTGCGAGATGCGCTCGTCGATGGTGGGATTGCGTCCCCAGCGGTTGGCAAAGTACACGCCGATCTGCGAGAGAATGAGCCCGATCGCCATGGCGATAAAGGCGTAGTTGGTCAGCGCAGGGTCGATGTTCTCTGGGTTGTCAAAGGAGCGGAACAGTGAGGACATGGTCATGCCTGCGCCGGCAAACAGGGCGACCAGGCTGCCCAGTGAGGTATACAGGCCGATCTTTTTATTGCGCTCAATCTTTTTCGGGTCGGTGATAATTTTCATGGTTAATTTGTACTGTTTTCAGAGTCGGCCTGCACAGCAGCAGGAGTAGGGGAGGTGGCTTCCAGGTGCGCCTGGATGCTCTGGCGCATTTCTTCCAGCAGGTTTGCCTGCACGGCCTCGTGAGCTACGCGGATGGCGTTGAAGATGGCCGGGGCCTTCGAGCGCCCGTGCCCTTTGAACACCAGCCCATCGATGCCCAGCAGCGGCGCAGCGCCGACCTCTTCGGGGTCCATCTTGCGCCGCATCTTGCGCAGGGCAGGTTTGGCGAGCAGTGCCCCAAGTGTGGTCACCGGCGAAGCGGTCAGCTCTTCCTTGAGGAAGTCGGTGATCAGCCCGGCCACAGCTTCCACCGATTTCAGCATCACGTTGCCGGTAAAGCCATCCGTCACTGCCACATCCACTTCGCCGCCGAACAGCTCCTTGCCTTCCACGTTGCCGATGAAGTTCAGGCCGCTGGCTTCAAGCAGGGGGTAGGTTTCCTTCACCAGCGGGTTGCCTTTTGTAGCCTCCTCGCCGTTGGAGATCAGACCGACGCGTGGGCTGTTGATCTTCAATACCTTCTGCGCGTACAGGCTGCCCATCAGCGCAAACTGCAGCAGATCTTCTGGGCGGCATTCGGCGTTCGCTCCGATATCAACCACCGCGCAAAAGCCGGTGCGGGTGGGGAACAGGGCGGGGAGCCCGGGCCGCCGCACACCTTTGATGCGCCCAAGCGCCAGCAGGGCATTGAACATCACCGCGCCGGTATTGCCC
>JAEZBH010000194.1 GCA_023427285.1 Pseudomonadota bacterium | reverse complement strand
AGCACAACCTGGCCGTCGCCCATCTCTGTGGCCCCGCTGATCCCCGGCTGAGCGACAAGCGGATCCACCAGGGGGGCGATCACCGCCTCGCGGATCGATTCGACCTGGTTGGCAACCAGCACGGGGTAACTTCCATCTTCATCCTGTGCGCAGACCAGGCCAAACGAGCGCCGACCGCGGTTGTGCGTGTTCCCCCCGCTTCCGGCTGCGGGTTCTTCAGAATGGACGTTAAACCAATCCGCCAGCCGGTGCAGGACAAATACATGATCTTCTCTTAGCAGCAAATCCCCGGCCTCGGCATGGGTCACCTGGGTTTCGTCGATCTCAATCACGTGATCGATCGAATCCTGTGACACGCCATAGCGCTCCGCGCCGACCCAAACAAACAGCACATCCTGGATCACCAGGGTAAGCGGCAGGGCCATGCGGAAGGTGGTTCCAACGCCGGGAACGGTTTCCAGGCTCAGCCGACCGCCAAAGGCACGCACCATTCGTGCGGCTACGTCAAGGCCTACGCCGCGCCCGGCGGCCAGGTCTGCCTGTGTATGGGTAGAGAAGCCAGGCCGCGTAATCCACTCCAGCGCCTCTTCAGCAGTCATCGCATGCCCGTTGAGCGGGCGGCCCATCTCGGCGGCGCGCGCTTCCACACGGCCCAGGTCTACGCCGCGCCCGTCATCGGACACTTCCACAAGGATGCGGTCGCCGTGGGGTATCCCGCGCAGCGTGAGCGTGCCAACGCGCGGTTTGCCCAGTAAAACACGGTCTGCGGACGGCTCGATGCCGTGCGTGATGGCGTTTCGGACCAGGTGGATGAGCGGGTCCAGCAAGCGCTCGACCAACAGTTTGTCTAGCTCGGTTGTCTCGCCCTGGATGACCATGCGCACTTCTTTCTGCGAAGCGCGGGCCAGGTCACGGGCAACCAGCGGCATCTGGTTGAAGGCTTCGCCCAGCGGCACCATGCGAGCGTGCAGGATGGCCCGACGCATATCCCGCAGGGTGCGGCCCATCTGCTGGTGGATTTCGTTCAGGCGGCGGCGTTCGGCGGGCAGTGGGGAGGACAGTTTATCCACGGCGTCTTCCAGGCGCGCGCGCTGCACCACCAGGTCGCCTGCAAAACGCATCAGGGCATCCAGGCGGTCGAGACCTACCCGCACCTGCGAGCCACGCACTGGCTCGCGGCCAGGGCGCGGGGCTTGCGGGGCAGGGACGGCCTGCGGGTTGGGTTCGAGGAGGGCGGGCGCCTGAGCGGCAAGCGGGATCACCTCATTGGCAATGATCGTGCCTGCGTCTATAGGCTGTGCAGAGGAAACAAGGAAAAGGAAGTGGATCGATCCACTTTCCATCACCGGCACGGCTTTGATCAGTTTGCCTGCCTCATTGATCTGCTGGCGAATGAGATCGACATTCTCGCCGCGCTCGGCCCGTTCTGGTGAGGGCACGAACAACAGCAGCGAGAACACCTGGCCCGCCTGAATATCCGCTTCAATCTTCCGCTGGTCCAGCTCGGATAGGTTTTTCACCATTTCGGGATACATCGCCAGGCCAGTCAGCAGCTGCGCCGGCGCAGCGCTGCCTGGCACAGGGGCGGGGGGTATGGGGGCAGGAGCAGCTGGTTCGGGTTCAGGCGCGGGTGGTTTGGCGGCTGCAACCTTTTGCAGCTTCTGGGGGGAAAGCTCAGCCATCTTGTTTAGGTCGAGTTGAATGTCCGGAACGGGAAGACGGGTGTCTTTTACGGTCTCGATCACCGCGGAAAGCGTCGCGGTTGACGAAAAAAGCTGGTCCACCAGGCTGTCGTTTACGGTCACCTGGCCCTGCCGGATGCCCTGCAGAACCGACTCCATGGCATGGCTTAGCTCGGCAGCTGGATCTAGCCCAACCATGCCCGAAAGCCCTTTTAGCGTATGGTATGAGCGGAAAAGGTCATCGACCAGCTCCACCTGCTCAAGCGGGCCGGTTTCCTCAAGCCGCAGCAGGCAGGCGTGTACCATCTCAAGATGCTCAGCGGCCTCTTCGAGGAACCCTTGCAGGAATGACCCCGTGGAAAAAGAATCCATCCAGTCAGGCCTCGCCGCCGAGCAAAGATTTTACTTCGGTTAGAATTTCTTGCGGTTGGAATGGCTTGATCAAGAAGGCGTTTGCGCCTGCTGAGAGCACCTCGTCTCGGATGGTATCTTCTTTTTGCGTGGTGATCACAAGGATCGGAATTTCATTGAAGTGCTGGTGGCTGCGGACAAAGCGCAGGAATTCCAGTCCGTGCATGTCTGGCATATTTAAATCCAGGGTAATGCAGTCATACTGACGCAGCATCACCTGCTCAAGCGCTTCTAACCCGCTGCTGGCTTCTCGGAACACGGGGTTTAATGGGCGCAGGGCCGTCATGATCATCTTGCGAATGATCGCGGAATCGTCAACAATGAGAAGGTTTGGGTATTTTTCCGTTTGCAACTCGACCCCTGTTCGATACGTTTGCGCAGCATTCACCTCACCTGGGTATCGCGCCAGGCAAAACAGCGGATTTTACGTGTTTCCCCCATAATACACACACCATCCCAGCAGCCCAAGACCTCAGCTTGCCTGTATGACATGTATCACTATTATATTCAATAATCGTGTTTGGTGCGAATATAAGAAAACAGGGCAAATGAAAAAAGGTGCGGAAAAGCCGCCCCTGCTTGTTTCCGGATACCCTTAAATACGACCATATTCCGTTGGAAGGCCGACTGCCTGTGCGCTGATCTGCCAAAGGCGGTGGCCCGTTTGAGGTGAGGTGATATCCTGGCTCACGCTGCGCCGGGTATATTTCATGTAGTATGCGCCGCTGGTTGTGCAGAGCTGCGGGTCAGCGCATAGGCGGACGATTGGCTTTGTTCCTTCTTCTACCGGGAGGGAAAAACGGTTGATGACCGACATGATGAGCCGGTAAATGGACGCGTTTTCGGTGGCAATGTTTGTCTTTACCGCGCCTGGTGTGACAGCATTGGCGGTGATGCCTGAACCTGCCAGCCGCCTGGTGAACTCATTGATAAAGACGAGCATTGCGCGCTTGCTTTGCGCATAGGCAAGAAAGCCGTTGTAGCCGCGCTCCGTTTGTGCTGGCTCGAAGCGCGAGCTGGCAAAGCGGTACATGCTGGAGGTTACCTCAACC